>JAUMXK010000077.1 GCA_030535295.1 Eubacteriales bacterium
TTGATAGACAAAAGGAATTTGTTGTATTTAGAGAAAAAATAGACAAATCAAAATTTCGTAAAGTTTTACATCTCAAAAAAGAGCATAAATGGAGCCACAAATGACCTATATAGAATTATTAGATAAAGACCATAAAGGCATGGTAATGAAACTAAACGGTAGAGAGCAGTTTTTGTATGAGACTGGAAAAGGCTGGATAAGAAGTGGATTATTTTTGCACTATTCATATCCTGAAGCTGATTCTTATGAATTGTACCGGGAAATCAGCGAAGAAAGAGCAAATGAATTAATAAAAATGCAGGAAGAACAAGAAATTTAAAGAATCGAAAGAATACGATACGTTTAAAAGGAATATACCAATACAGGAGGCTTATGGGATGACTAACTTTGATTTTTTAAAGAAGGAACCAAAATTTGATTCTTTTGTAGATATTGCGATATCTGCGGAGAAATTTATTTTATTCGATTTTGAAGTTAGCATTCTTAATTGCCGTAGGGCAATGGAAATGGCAATCAAATGGATGTATTCCGTGGACTCCTTGCTGGAAAGGCCCTATCAAGATAGCTTGCAAACCCTTATGAACACGGATGATTTTCGTCAGATGATAGATGAAGACCTATGGCAGAGACTGGATTTTATTCGGAAATGTGGCAATCAGGTAGCCCACAGCGGGAAAAAATTAAGCTGGGATAAGGCGGTGCTCTGTCTGGAAAATCTTTTTATCTTTTTTGATTACATCAGCTATTGTTATTCGGATAAGTATGAGGCCGGAAATTTTCAGATTCAGATAATTTTGGATAACAAACAAAAAGCCAGAGAAGCTGGGAAAGAAAAGCAAAAAATAAAAGAAGAGCTGAAAATTCGGGAAGAAGAGCTGGCAAAAAAAGAAATAGACTTAGAAGCATTATTAAAAGAAAATGCCAAATTAAAAGAAAAACTATCGGCTCGCGGAGAAGAAAGTAGACCAAGCTATGTGCCAAAACCGCTCGATTTATCCGAATTCGAAACCAGAAAACACTATATTGATGTCATGCTGGAAGATGCCGGTTGGACAGAAGGAAAAAACTGGCTGAACGAAGTCAAAGTAAGCGGTATGCCGACAAAGTCGGGAGATGGAAAGGTGGACTATGTCTTATATGATGATAGACATGTCCCGCTGGCGATAATAGAAGCCAAAAAGACCTGTAAAGATGTGGCAGTGGGCAGACAGCAAGCTAAGCTTTATGCAGACTGCATCGAAAAAATACATGGGCGTAGACCGGTTATTTTCCTGACCAATGGCTTTGAAAATAGAATCATGGATGGGCAATATCCGGAAAGAAAATGCTCAGGGATATATTCCAAGAGAGATTTGGAGAAATGGTTCAATCTTCTGTCCACGCGGACAAGTCTGAAACATATCACGGTGGATAAAAATATAGCCGGTCGATACTATCAGGAAGCGGCAATTAAGGCGGTATGTACCGCCTTTGATGAAAAAAACAGAAGAAAAGCTTTGCTGGTGATGGCGACCGGTTCCGGCAAAACCAGAACGGTCATCGCCCTATGCAAAGCTTTGCTGGAAGCGGGATGGGTAAAAAATATTCTCTTTTTGGCGGATAGAAATGCATTGGTTCGACAGGCGAAGCATAGTTTTGTCAATCTGTTGCCGAATCTATCCTGTACCAATTTGGTAGAAGAAAAAGAAAACTACAATGCACATTGCGTGCTATCGACCTATCAAACCATGATGAATTGCATTGATAATATCCGGGACGAAGAAGGAAAAATATTCAGTTGTGGGCATTTTGATTTGATTATTTGTGATGAAGCTCACCGCTCGGTTTATAATAAATATAAAGATATTTTTGATTATTTTGATGCACCGCTGGTAGGGCTTACCGCCACACCGAAAGAAGAGCTGAAAAACACCTATGAAATCTTTGATTTGGAAACCGGAGTGCCTACTTATGGCTATGAACTGGCACAGGCGGTAAAAGATGGATATTTAGTAGACTATACTTCGATTGAAACGGTGCTTAAGTTTGTAGACGAAGGCATTTCCTATGAGGATCTAAGTGAAGAAGAAAAAGAAGAATATGAAGCTCTGTTTACCGACGAAGATGGCAATAAAACAGATAAGATAGAATCTACTGCTTTAAATACCTGGATATTTAACGAAGACACGATAATAAAAGTCTTAGATACTCTGATGACTTATGGCATCAAAGTAGATTACGGACAAAAGCTTGGGAAAACGATAATTTTTGCCAAGAATCATAAGCATGCGGAATATATCTTGAAAATTTTCTATAAAAGATATCCCCATTTGGTAGGATTTGCTGAAGTGATTGATAATTACATTAATTTTGCGCAAAAAATAATTGATGATTTTTCAGATGTAAAAAAAATGCCCCAGATAGCCATTTCAGTGGATATGCTCGATACCGGCATTGATATTCCGGAGATTTTAAATCTGGTATTTTTTAAAAAAGTTCTGAGCAAGGCAAAATTCTGGCAGATGATTGGGCGAGGTACAAGGCTTTGTCCTGGTCTGATGGATGGAGAGGATAAGAGGGGTTTTTATATTTTTGATTTTTGTGGAAATTTTGAATTTTTCCGGATGAGTAGTGGAAAAGAGGCGACAGAGACCTTGGCATTGCAAAGTGCAATTTTCCATCTGCAATTTCAAATCGCCAGAAGATTACAAGAGTTGGAGTATCAAACTGAGCCGCTTATCGGCTTTCGAAAGGACTTGGTTGACGAAATGTGCCGTAAGGTCAAAGAACTTTCCAGAGAAAATTTCGCCATTCGTCAGCATTTAAAAGTAGTGGAGATGTATTCGGACGAGAATGCCTATCAGAACCTGCAATATGGGGATGAAAATGTGATAAAAGACGAACTGGCACCATATATTTTACCGGAACAAGGTGAGGATGTGCATGCTCTTCGGTTTGATGCGCTGATGTATGGTCTGGAGCTGGCGACGTTGTATGACAAGCCACATCGTCGAGCAAAGAAGGACTTGATAAAAAAAGCAAAAGACATTGCAGAAGTGACCAATATTACGGAGATTACAAATCAGCTTCCATTTATCAAAACATTGGTTCAAACGAATTATTTGGATAGTGCAGGGATAGAAGAATGGGAAGAAATCAGAATCAAACTGCGACATCTTGTCAAATTTATCAAAAAAGAGAAAAAAATGGTTTATGAAACTTCTATCACCGATGATATTCTATCGATGGATTGGAAAGAAGCGGAGCTGCAAAAGGATGAACTTCCGAATTACAGAGCAAAAGCGGAATTTTATATTCGCCAGCATCAAGATCATATAGCCATTGCCAAACTTCGCACCAATCGTCCTTTGACAGCGGAAGATGTTCGGATGCTGGAGGATATTATGTGGAAAGAAGTCGGTAGCAAACAGGATTACGAGGAGGAATACGGACAAAAGCCACTTGGCGAGCTTGTTCGTGAAATTGTGGGACTGGATATGAATGCCGCCAAGGAAGCGTTTTCTGAGTTTTTAAATAATGCCGATTATGATGAAAGACAGATTTATTTTGTCAATCAGATTGTGGAATATATCGTGCAAAATGGAATGATGAAAGATTTCAAAGTTTTGCAGGAAATGCCTTTTACCAATTTCGGAAGTGTAGTAGATATATTCCAGGACATTTCCGTATGGGGAAATATCAAAAAAGTAATTGATGAAATCAATGCCAATGTGGTAGCATAAAGAAATCAAAAAATGCAACAAACATACCGCAGCAAGGAAGGAGATATCAAAATGTTAGAAGTAGGAACCAAAGCACCGGATTTTACATTGCAAGACCAAGAGGGAAAAGAGCATCGTTTAAGTGATTATCGGGGCAAGAAAGTTATTCTTTATTTTTATCCGAAGGATAATACGCCGGGATGCACCAAGCAGGCTTGCGGATTTAGTGAATTGGCACCGCAATTTGCCGAAAAAGGAGCGGTGGTACTGGGAGTCAGTGCCGATACGGTAGCATCGCATAAGAAATTTGTAGAAAAGTACGGACTTCGCTTTCCGCTGCTTGCCGATACCGAAAAAGAAGTGATTCAGGCTTATGATGTCTGGAAAGAAAAAAATAATTTCGGAATCGCTATGCTGGGGATTGTTCGCACCACCTATTTGATTGATGAGGAGGGTGTGATAACAAAGGCAATCGGCAAGGTAAAAGCCGCCGAAAATCCGGAAGAAATGCTGGAGAGTGTGTAATGAGAATTATAATTTCTCCGGCCAAAAAGATGAAGGTGGATGAAGATAGTTTGGCATACTTAGGACTTCCCGCTTTTTTGAAGAAAACAGAAAAAATCAAAGAGTTTATGCAGGGCCTGTCCCTGCCGGCAGCGAAAAAACTGTGGGCATGCAATGATAAAATTGCGGCAGAGAATTTTGAGCGTTTTCAAAATATGGACTTAAACAAGCGTCTGACACCGGCAATTTTATCCTATGAGGGCATCCAGTATCAATACATGGCACCTGCCGTTTTTGAAAAAGGGATGCTGGACTATATTCAGGAGCATCTGCGGATTTTATCCGGTTTTTACGGAGTGCTGCGACCGATGGACGGGGTGACGCCGTATCGTCTGGAAATGCAGGCAAGGGCAAGCATAGACGGGAGCAAGAACCTGTATGATTTTTGGGGGGAAGAGCTTTATAAAGAGGTGCGGGATGAATCGGGCATTATAATCAATCTGGCATCCAAAGAGTATTCCAAGGCGATAGAAGGCTTTTTAACAACGGAAGACACCATGATTACCTGTGTGTTTGGTGATTTAGAGGATGGTAAAGTGGTGCAAAAGGGGACTTATGCCAAAATGGCAAGAGGGGAGATGGTGCGATTTATGGCGGAAAATAATGTGCAATCGCCGGAAGAGCTCAAATCTTTTGACAAAATGGGGTATCATTTTGTCGAGCAATGGTCAGGCGAAAATGAATTTATTTTCGCAAAATAAAAGGAAGCGACAGGGAGAAAATCTTGTAGGAGAAATGAAATTCTATCATCAGTCCGTGAAGATTTGGAAGGGCGTTACCGTTTTTGATAGGGATAAATTAAGATTACGATAGGAAATAGGCATGAAGATGAGAATGCAAAAGATGGTATTGGTCAATATATTGACTATTTTGAGAATTCCGCTTTCTATATTGTTCTGTGCGGTGTTGTATCTGAGTAATAAACCTTTCCTTCTCTGTTATGTTTTGTTTTTTATCATTGCCGCAACAGATTTTTGGGATGGAAAATTAGCGCGATATTTTGGAGTACAAACTAGATTTGGTGCTATGCTGGACGTAGTTTCCGATTTCTTTTTTATTCTTACGGCCATTGGAAGTTTGTATCATTTGGGAATTTTTCCCCTATGGATGATTGCGGTTATCAGTTTTAAAGTTGTCGAGTTTTGGATTACTTCATATTTGCTGGTCGGAAAAAAGGGCAATCAGGTTTTTCGCTTTGATAAAATAGGAAAAGCGGCTGCAATTTTGTGTTATATTTTGCCGGTGGGAGTTCTTTTTTTATGGACAACCTTTCCAGATTTGGTTTTTCGGCGGTTAATCAACATAATTTGTATTTTGATATTTTTGATGATTGTAATATCGAGCGTTCAAAGGATTCGCATGACCTGCAATTTTTTTAACGAAAGTAGAAATTGAAATATCACCAGAATTGGGATATAATATTTGGGAAGGATATTAAGAGGTGAAAGGTACCTTTTATTACATAGAAAAATACAAGGAGGCTATTATGAAATTTGAATTACCACAATTACCTTATGCTTATGATGCATTGGAACCACATTTTGACGCTTTGACTATGGAAATTCACCATACCAAGCACCATGCAGCCTACACCAACAACTTGAATGCAGCGATTGAAGGACTGGAAGTTCCAAGCTGCGCTAGAAAATTATTGGCAAACATTGAAGAAATTCCGGCAGAGAAGCGCCAAGCAGTTATCAATAACGGTGGTGGCTACTACAACCATAAGTTGTTCTGGGAAAACCTTTCTCCAAACGGTGGCGGAGAACCTACCGGTGAATTGGCGGAAGCGATAAAAGAAACATTTGGCTCTTTTGCAGAGTTCAAGGAACAATTCAGCAATGCGGCAAAGACTCGTTTCGGTTCCGGTTGGGCATGGCTTACCATGAAGGATTTGAAATTGGAAGTGTTGTCTACTCAAAACCAAGATACACCGGTACAAGATGGACGCAGAATCCTTTTGGGACTTGATGTATGGGAGCATGCATACTACCTGAAATACCAAAACCGTCGTCCGGATTATGTAGAAGCATTCTGGAATGTTGTAAACTGGGATGTTGTTGCAGAAAGATACGCAAAGAGCAAAGAAAAGCAAAGCGGAAATTGCTGCTGCAAAAATAAATAAAACAGAGGAAAGACTCTACTAAGATGATTTGCGTTGAGCAAAAAAAGTTTTGTTCATATCCGGAAAATCATTAAGAAGAGTAGATTGATACAAAGAAAAGCATAATCGCCGAAATGTGATATGCTTTTCTTTTTTTTGCAAAGAAACGGAAATTTTCTGGCCGAAAGTTTCTGCTTATATTATAATGAAAAAGGCAATAAAATAATAAAACAGAAGACAAAATGATAGGAGAAAATATGAAAAAGACAAGAAAACTTCAAGTATTATGGTTGGCAATGTTGGTATTGCTGGTTATATTTGCGGAAAAAAGCTTTGCAAGTACTTACAAAACCTATGGTCAAGTGCTCTTTGAGCTGGGAATGGTCAAAGGAAGCAATGGTGATTTATTGGAGCAAAGCAATATTTCTCGTGAAGAAATGGTTACGATATTGACAAGATTATCCGGTAGTGAAGAGCTGAATTCCTTTGTTTTACCGAGTCAATTCACTTTTTTGGATGTGCCGAAAAGCCATTGGGCATTCAAAAATATCGAGTGGGCATATCGCAAAGGAATTACTACAGGAGTCAGTGCAGACCGTTTCGGACTGGGAGAGAAAGTCACCTACAATCAAGTCAGCTTGCTTTTGCTGCGCAGTTTAGGTTATGATACGGCAAATATTTCCTTTCAAAAGGCAAGCGAAGAAATTGAGAAGATGTACGGACTCGGACTAAAAGAGAAAGTATATGGCGATAAAAATTTATATCGAGGAGAGGTTTTTGAATTGCTGGCCAAGACACTTTTGATGAAAGAAAAAAGTGGGGCGGTCAAGATTGAGGGGCTTTATCCGGCGGACAAAGTGGCGGCATTTCGTAAAAATATGGAGATAGCGCTGACCGACAAAGGATTTTTTCAATCTTCTCCGCAAGTAGGAGAGTTTGAGCTTAAGTCCACCCTTTATGTGTCCGAATGGACAAGGGAAATGGTGCTGGGCAGCAACCTGAAAGAAAAGTACTTGGAAAGTCACAAGCAGAGAAAGGCAATCAATGATTTTGTCAATCAATATCTGCAAGCGATGGGAGAAGAGCTTTCGATAAAATTATCGGACATAGCATTTCAAAAGACGGAGATAATTGAACTGGAAAACGATGAGGTGTTTTTTGATATCAATACTCAAAAATTCTATGGAAACGCAACCGAGATGCGAATTCGCTTTGAGGGAAATAGCCTAATCATTGAAAGTAAAGCGGATGATTCGCCGAAAGTGATGACCAGTACCGGCAGTATCGCAAAAATTAAGAAATATCCAAAATGGAACGGCAAACAAGTTTTTGCGCTTTTCGGTACCGAAAAAGTCAAACGCTACCAAGAACATTTACGCAAAGAAGTAGAAATAAACAGACCTTTTTATCTTGCCTTTACGGTAGAAGCGGATGGAGAGATTGCAGAGGCTATCGGCAAGTTTGAATATGGCATGGGAGTAATGGAATAAGAGTAAACATTGGCTTATGAGTATAAAAAAAGCAGTTGCATCCTCTTGATGTTAGACAAGAATAAGAGGGGGATAGATTATCCCCTTAGGTCTTGTGGAGAAATCGAAAATGCAACTGTTTTTTTATTAAAAAATACTTGACATTTCCTGGTTACAAGTGTAAACTAAAATTGAGATTACAGATGTAACCAAAGGAGGTGGACGAAATGAAAAATATTCGCATTGCAGAGGCGGAACTTCCGGTTATGAAGCTCTTGTGGGAGCGTGGAGCCCTGACTTCAACGGAAATTTTAGCGAGTTTATCCGGCAATAAAAACACATTGAAAACTTTTTTAAAAAGATTGGTGGAAAAAGGAGCGGTAGCGACGGAGGAAATAAAGAGTAGAACCTTTCGCTACCGAGCCGTCGTCACGCAGGAAGAATACATCAATCAGGAGCGAAAAGGCTTTTTGGATAGAGTATTTGATGGCTCGGCACAAGATATGCTCCTCAATTTTGTCAAGGAAGAAAAGTTGACCCGAAAAGACATTACGGACTTGTTGGACTTGATAGAAAAGGAGGGATAGTATGAGCGGATGGATGGGAGAAATCAATCGTTTGGCATTTGGGCTTGCACCAATTTTTTATAAACTGGTATGGATGTCGCTGACGGCTGTGATGATTGGCTTTATTGTACTGCTGCTCCGGTATTTTGGCGAAAAACGGATTTCTCCGCTTTGGAAATATTTATTGTGGGCGGTTATGCTGTTTGCACTGCTGGTGCCCTATCGTTTTCCAAGCTCCTTTAGCTTGATGCCGATTTCCATTGAGCAGGAGGTTTCGTATCGCCAAAGCTATGAGCAGGCAAGGCAAGAAAGGAATCCGGTGAATCGGCAGGTAGAGGTGTCTGAAAGTGCCATACATGGGAAAAACTTGGGAGAGAAAGAAAGTAGGCTTTTTTGGACTTCTTTGGCAGTCGATGTGATTTTGCCTTGGATTTGGTTTGCGGGAATGATGGTCTGGGCGATTTATTTCATGGTAGGAAGATGGCGGTTTTTGTACCAAGTAAGAAAGGATGGCAGGCTGCTTTCTTCGGATTCACCGGAAATGGTGGTGCTGTCAGAAGCCAAAAAGAAGCTGGGCATTACAAGAGAGGTGGATGTTTTGGTGCAAAGCCGTTTGCAATCGCCGGCGCTATTTACCGGTCGCAAGCCTTTGATTCTGCTACCGGAATATGCACAGAATTTAAGGGAGGAAAGTTTGCTCTATATTCTGATGCATGAACTGGCGCATTGGAAACGGAAAGACCATTGGCTGAATTATCTTTTGCTTTGCTTGCAAGTCGTTTATTGGTTTAATCCATTGGTTTGGCTGCTGTTTTTGGCGATTCGCAATGATATGGAAGTGTTAAATGATGAATATGTCCTAAAACAAATCGGTATGGAGCATCAGAAACGCTACTCTTATTCTTTGGTGGAAGTACTGGCACATGCCAACCATATTTCCGGTGTTCCCAAACTTCTATGTATGGTGGACGGCAAGAAAAATGTGGAAAGGAGAATCAAAATGATGCAGCAGGGAGGATATTTTCAAAAGAGCAGAAAATCCATTGCTATCATGGGCGGCGTAATGATACTGACATTGGCGATTCTCTTTCTAACGCAAATGCCGCCGCAGAGAGAAAGTATGAAATGGGCGAAGAACTTAAAAATGGAAGAGATTGAAAAGATGGAATTATTGGTTACACCCGCTCCCCAAAATCAGCCATATCGCCTTTTTGAAAGGGAAGAATGGCAGGAAGTAATCGACTTAATTCATCAAAGCAGGGGCAAATATCTGGCAAATCCCGAAGAGCTTGCCGGACAAGTGATTACTTTATATGTCACAACCAAGGACGGCAAGATTCATCACATCGGTAATCTGGGGAATGCGCAACTGGTCATTGATGGTGATCACTATCAATCGGATTATGACTGGCTCTCCGGCTGGAAATACCGGGAAGGCAATGTGCCGCTACCAAAGTATTTCCATTATGGCAAGGCAGTTTCGACATTTAAAGGACTGGAGATTTACCTTGGGAAAGAGGATGGCAAGACTTATTATAATCTGTTATCCGGTACCAATCGGGAAAAGACCGAGGAAGAAAAGTACAATCCGGCGACTGCCGAAAGCAATCTGGGAGAGGTGATAAAGTTTATCAGCAAACAGGGAGAAGGCTTACATGTTTGGCTGATTCCGGATGATCGTTTGAGAGATTCTAAGTCATTGGAGGGCGGTTTTAGTGAGCTTGAGGTGGATAATATCGCCATGCAGCTCAGAGAGGCCTTACCGAAAGATTCGACTTTGGAAGTGGTGATGCCGGAAACGGTCGGCAAAGTAATTACACTGGATGCTCCGGCAGAAACAGTAGAAGCAGAACAATTTCCGGTGCAGATTTGGGATAAAATTACATTCAGTTTCTTTCAAGATACCGGAAAGAGACCGCTTACGCCTGCGGAAGTAGAAGAAGTAGGGACAGCCTTTGAGCAGTTGGTACAGCATCCGGAGAAAGGGGCAGAATTGTTTGTCAATCCGGTATGCCATTTCTTTAATAGCTATTATGACAAGCCTGAGGAAATGGATTTATGGGAATTTACCTGGTATTTGCCGGGAGAGGAGCTTTTGGCAGGGAATGAGACGGATGAAACGGAGTTTGCCAAGTTAAAAGAGTCAGGAGTCAAGTTTTTTGCGGATAGAGAATTAAAAGACACCATTACACCGCTGCGAAGAGTGCCAAGAGCTTTTGTCGATAGTATGTTGACACGATATATGGGGATTGTCAGTCAGGACATCACAAAACGTGGGGAAACGCTTTATCTGGGAGAGCCTTATGACAACTTTTACATATTTTCCAGCGATATGGGAGTCGGCTTTTTTGAATGTACCGGCGGCGAAATTAATGGCGAGGAATTAAGGCTTTTCAGTGATTATGCCGTTTTGACACTAAAGAGAGTGAACGACAGGTATCTTATCGTATCGCACCGGAGAAAAGGGGAATAAAGTAGAATAAGAAAAGTGCAAGAATCAGAAATCAGGCGGTTAGCAATGGCTAGCTGCCTTTTTTGGGTAAAGAAGTAAAGTCATTAAAAAGGGCTGCGGCTTTCTTAGGCATTAAGGACCGGTATGATTTGATAAGAGGTAAGCAGGAATAAACAATTAGGTAAATTTTCAAAGTAAGTTCTAGTAGGGCTAGAAGTTGCACTAAGTTT
>JAUMXK010000003.1:0-48916 GCA_030535295.1 Eubacteriales bacterium
TCCAATCACAAGGTTAGAGGGGGGTTTTTGTCTGATTTTGCTGTAAAACTTAAGTATTATACAATTTTCTGAAGATGGGTGCAATTTGTTTTTGGATTTGACTTCTTTTTGTAATATTTTTCATACGCCCTCTAAATTGAATAGATTTTCATCTTTATTCACCGCAATCATCCTAGTTATAATAAAATCCTATGCGCTACTTCTATGGCGCTGCCTTGTCCTTCCTCCCAAAGCCAAGTCAAAAAACGAGAATGGCAAAGCACCATTCTCGTTTTCACAATTTGCTTTTTATTTTATTTTCATTTTCACATTTTCCAAAACATAAAGATATCCAACTTCTTTCGTGCCTTTGATATCCAAAAGGATTTCAAAGGATTGCATTGTCCCAAGATTGTCGGTAATATCTTTCGGTAAGTTCATTTCGACTGGTTCAACACTCTTTGAATGGGCAGGCAGCCTTTCCGGACGGAAAGTTCCTTCTTTCACTGTGGTGCCGTTGTATATCATACCTTCCGCATCAATTTCAAGCGGACTGTCGGTATTATTTTCAATCATGACATAATACTTCTCTTTTCCATTGCCGGAAACTGTCAAATCCGGAAGTAGTGAGATGACAATTTGTCCATTCTCAACACTTTCATTGACTACTTGCAGCTTATTGCGATATGGAGTTTCTCTGTCTGATTTGCCATAGTGATTGGTACGGACATGGTATTCCCCATACGGTACATAATCCCCATTATAAACAATAAGTTGAAAATCCAGCTCTTCGATTTTTTCAATTTTAATCTCATGCAATAGACTCTTGAGTGTTGCCTCGACTTTCATTTTCTGACCTTTGGCTATTCTCTCATGCATCGTGGCATCGACAACCAAGCCATTGACTTTTAAATAGTCGAAATAAAATTTGATTTCTCTGTCGGATTTATTTTCCACCTCAAAATTAATGGTATTTCCAAATGGAGATTTGCTCTTGTTAAAACCAAGGAATGTCGCTTTTACTCCATTGTCATCAAAGAGAAGTTGCTCCTCTGCCTTTAAACTCTTATCCACTTCTGTATTTTTATCTGCCAAGATTGCCTTCTTTTGCTCAAAATGAACTAAAGTCCCCACCGTCACTACACTGGAAACAAAGCCTAATACAATTGCAACAATCACCACAAGCAACCATAAAGCCTTGCTTGGCCTCTTTTCTTGATTATGCATATCACCCCTCCTACTTTAAAATGATTTCGTAAATTTGCTCGCTGATTTTTTGTCCACTTTCGGCAGACAAAGTTCCCATTAATATCGTCATCGGCTCGCCTGTTTCAGTTTTGCCTTGCAAGTCCAGGGTCGAAATAGCCATAAAGGATTTATACTTCACAGAATTAGCTTTTATCGTTTCCACATAGTTTACGATTACATCTTTCAGCTCTCCTTGATTGACAGATCCTTCCTCTCCGTAATGAGAACTCAATACCAGAGAAACATCCTCATCCCTTCTATTTTCTATCAGTAAATAGAAACGATTATCCACGCCAAAAACCTTGCCGTCCTCTTTTACCAAACTGACCTTTACATCATTGTTATCAAATACCAACTCTATATTCGGCTGATTCTCCGGTAATTGTAACTTTTCCGCTCCGGGTAAGCTTACATCAATGATTTTTTCCGCTACAAATCCCTTATTTTCATGTCGTCGATTAAAAGGCACCTCACTAAACAGAATATCACTTTGCACCCGAAGAAGTTTTTCATAGCCAAGGTTTTGAATGGCATAATTTCTGGCTTCAAATTTCACAACGATGGTTGAATTCGGCTCCACAGTTTGGTCGAAAAGACCGCTTGACTCCGAATAAATACCATTTAAGGATACATTTTCTGTATAGAGATAGTACAGTTTATCTGTTTTATTTTCGATTTCCAAATTGACATCAAAACCGAAATCGTTGTCCGCCAGACTCAACTGCTTGACCACCACTCCATTGTCATTGTAAAGGATTTTGCTATCCATTTTCAAATCTTTTTGTGTCTGCAATTTTTCCGCTTCATATTCGGACTTTCTTATCACTCCTATGGTATAAATCGCCACTAAACTAATCAGATAAGAAAGCAGAAAAAAGAAAAGAAAAGCATAGCGTTTTTTACTTAAAAAATATTTCATCATATTCCCCCTTTTGTGAGATGCTTTTTCGGTTTTTCCCAACAATAATCACCATTTGGGTGACATCCGCAAACAATTTTTTTCCATCATTTGCAGTTTGCATTATATACAAATTTTATAGCGTTGTCTAGGAAAAAAATTGTTTCATAAAAATGTGTTTTTTTGGAAATTTCTTACTCCCCTTGTAATTTCTTATCAATCTCGATTGCCGCTTTTTTTCCGGCCCCCATTGCCAGAATAACTGTGGCCGCTCCGGTGACGACATCTCCTCCGGCATAGATATTCTCCATACTGGTCATACAGCTGGCTTCATCTACAACAATGCAGCCATGATGATTGGTTTCTATCTCCGGCTCTGCCCGCTTGATAATCGGATTGGGGGTTTGCCCGATAGCAATAATAACACTATCCATCGGCAAGATTTCCTCTGAGCCGGACAGCTCCACCGGTCTGCGCCTTCCACTGCTGTCAGGCTCTCCCAGTGCCATTCGTATAATCTCAACTCCTGTCACTTTGCCATCTTCCCCCAAAATTCTGGTCGGATTGGCCAAAAGACAAAAATCTATGCCTTCTTCCTTGGCATGGTGAATTTCTTCCGCTCTCGCAGGAAGTTCCTCTTCGGAGCGCCTATAAATAATACTGACCTTGCCTGCCCCCAATCTTTTTGCAGTTCTGGCTGCATCCATTGCCACATTGCCGCCGCCAACCACCGCCACTCTGTCACCGGTCTTTATCGGTGTACCGATAGCATTTTTTTGGTATGCTTTCATTAAATTGACACGTGTAAGGAATTCATTGGCAGAATATACCCCATTTAGCGCTTCGCCGGGAATCCCCATAAACTTAGGAAGACCGGCACCGCTCCCCACAAACACAGCTTCAAATCCTTCTTCAAATAAATCGTCAAATAAAATTGACTGACCGACAATCACATTTTTATGAACCGTCACACCCATCTCCAGGATTTTATCAATTTCATATTTCACTAATTTCTTTGGCAAGCGAAACTCCGGAATGCCATATACCAATACACCGCCAAGCTCGTGCAATGCTTCAAAAATTGTAACCTCATACCCCATTTGTGCCAACTCATTGGCGCAGGTCATACCGGCCGGGCCGGAACCGACAACGGCGACTTTTCTGCCGTTTTTTTCTATTTGCACTGTAGGAACCAAGCCATTTACTCGCACATAATCAGCTACAAATCGCTCCAATCTTCCAATGGCTACTGGCTCTCCATTTTTCCCACGAACACAGAGTTTTTCGCATTGATTTTCTTGCGGGCAAACTCTGCCTGTAATTCCGGGCAAGCGATTTTGAGTAGCAATCACCTCATAAGCAGCAAGAACATCTCCCTCAACCAAAGCATGAATGAACTCAGGAATCGGCACACTAACCGGACACCCCTCTATACAGGGCTTATGCTTACAATTGAGGCAGCGTCTTGCTTCTTCTTGCGCCATTTCCAGGCTATATCCCAAGGTAACTTCTTCAAAGTTTTGATTTCGGATATCTGCCTCTTGCTCCGGCATTGCCACCTTTGTCTTTGATTTATTAATCACACACGTCCCCCCAGTCTGCACTTATGTTCCTCTTCCTTAAAGAAACCCTGTCTTTGCATTAACTCATCAAATTCTACCAAAAATCCGTCAAAATCGGGTCCATCTACACAGGAAAACTTGGTTTTCCCATCCACTTTTACCCGGCAACAGCCACACATACCGGTGCCGTCAATCATAATCGGATTTAAGGACACATTGGTTTTTAAATCTATCGGCTTGGTGATATCCACCACCGATTTCATCATGATCAAAGGCCCAATGGCTATAACTTCATCGTATTGTATGCCCTTTTCCAGTAAATCTTTCAAAATGTCCGTGACAAAGCCCTGATGACCTGCTGAACCGTCATTCGTCGCCAGATAAACATTATCCGCAAAATTTTCAAAGTCTTCTTGCAATAAAATCAATTCCTTTGTTCTGGCTCCAATAATAACATCTACCGTTACGCCTTGCTTTTTCAATTCACGCAGCTGCGGATAAAGAGGAGCTGCTCCGACTCCACCGGCAATTCCCAGTACTCTTGTCTTGGCATGAAGCTGTGCAGGCTGCCCCATCGGCCCTGCCACTTCCTTAATATAGTCGCCCTCTTCTAGTAATGCCAACTCTTCCGTGGAACGCCCTACAATTTGGTATATCAAGGTAATACTTCCCTTTTCTCTATCTGCATCTACTATCGTAAGAGGAACTCTTTCCCCATCTTCTTTCGGTATCACAATGACAAACTGCCCAGGCTTACACCTTTTGGCCACAAAAGGGGCTTCTACCCGAATCAGGTCAACCAATTCACTTTTTCTTTGCTTTTCGATAATTCTATACATACATACTCCTTTTGTCTTTTGAGTAAGTATATCATAAGCACGGAAATATGAAAAGATGAAAACGAATCATTTGCAAAGTCCGGTCAAATCTGTTAAAATTAGCAAAAGATAAAGATTTTCATTTGAAGTATACAAAAGGAAAATTCCCCAGAAAATAGGGATGATTCTTTTTGTCAGTCGAGGTAACTATGGGACAATATTTTACAGCATTTACAATTAATTTTTCCACTTTAATCATTATCAATTTAATCTTGTCTTCCGTGGTGGTATTATTGGAAAACAAAAGACCGACCTCTGCCTTAGCATGGCTTTTTTTCTTGAACCTTTTTCCGATTATCGGCTTTCTTTTTTACATCCTGTTATCCGAAAATATTTCCAGAAGAAAAATTTTCTCGTATACCGTACACGAAAGTAATATATTTAATGAAATTCTGACCACTCAGTACCATGATTTTAAATTGGGGAATTTTGAGTTTGCCGATAAGGGAATGGAACAATATCGAGAAATGATTCTTTTCCACAATCGTTTAAGCGAAGCTTTTTACTCTCAAAACAATGAAATCCGTTTTTTCTATGACGGTCAGTCTAAATTTGACGCATTGTTTGAAGATATTCGCAATGCCAAGCATCACGTGCATTTGCTTTATTACATAGTAAAATCCGACAAAATCAGTACCAAACTGGTAAACCTGCTTTGCGAGAAAGCGGCAGAAGGAGTAGAGATTCGCTTTTTAATCGACCATGTCGGCGGCAGAAAATTATCTCATAAACTCATACACAAGATGGAAAATGCCGGTGTAAAACTGAGTTTCTTTTTCCCATCGAAACTGAAATTTATCAACTTCAAAGCAAATTACCGTAATCATAGAAAACTTGTGGTAATTGACGGCGATATCGGCTATACCGGTGGAATGAATATCGGTGACGAATACATCTATTCCAGACGTTTCAAAAAATGGCGGGATACTCATATGCGAATTATCGGAGATGCGGTCATCGCCTTACAAATGCGCTTTGTTTTGGATTGGCGTGCAGCCAGTCAAGAATTTGTCTTAATCGATACAAAGTATATGCACTTGTCTAAGGCTGCCAACAAAACCGGAATGCAAATTGTCAGCTCCGGCCCAGATGATATCAACGACCAAGTAAAACAAGGCTTTTTGAAAATCATCAATGAAGCCAAAGAATACATTTATATACAAACGCCTTATTTTATTCCGGATTCGAGTATTACTGATGCGCTTAGCATCGCAGCTGCCTCCGGCATTGATGTCCGCATTATGATACCCAATAAGCCTGACCATCCTTTTGTTTATACGGCTACCAAAGCATATTGTATGGATATGCTGGAATACGGCATCAAAGCTTATACCTATGAAGAAGGTTTTATGCATTCTAAAATGATTGTCAGCGACAATGCCATTGCCTCTGTCGGTACCTGTAATTTTGATATTCGCAGTTTCCGCTTGAACTTTGAGGTCAATGCCTTTATTTACGACATGGAAGTGGCAATGGAATTACGAAGACAGTTCGAAAAGGACATGGAAAAATCCATAGAAATCACCCTTGAAGATGTAAAAAATCAAAGTATTTTTTCTCGTTTCCGCTCTGCGGTTGCAAGGCTCTTCAGTCCGGTGCTGTAGCGAATTTTCCAAGTTTTCTTTTAGAAGGATATATGCCGGCATTCCCCCTTTAGGAGTAGACTATGATTCAAAAAACAAAAAAAATCGAAGAATTAGCCGGAGCTTATCCGGAAATTTCTCTTCCAAAGCCAAAATTTCACAATTGTAATCCTCTTTATATTGATATTGAAACAACGGGCTTTTCTCCTCAAAATGGTATGATTTACGCCATTGGCCTGATTTATCAAAAGCAAGGGGGCTATTATTTTCATCAGCTTTTTGCAGATGAAAGCTATGAAGAAGACAATATGCTGATTGCTCTGGAAGAAATCATACAGGAACATAAGATTGACTTACTAGTCCATTTTAACGGTCAATATTTTGACATTCCTTTTTTGAAAGGGCGGTACCTTCAAACCTGCCTGATGACCAGTCTGGGAGAACTCCCGCAGTTTGACTTTTATCTGCAATGGAAAAAAATCAAAGCCTATTTTGACTTGCCGAACGCCAAATTAAAGACCATTGAAAAACTTTTAAAACTGAAACGGGATGATCAAATGGACGGCGGACAGTTGATTCATATCTATCACCGCTACTTAAACGGAGAAAAAGATTTACTGCCATATTTACTTTTACACAATGAAGAAGACTTACTGGCTACCTTTTTGCTCGGACACTTGATTCCTTTTTTGGAAGACATGGATTTATCCCATTCTTTGTTGCCTTATTTTCTGGACTTCCCGGAAATCGAAAAACATCATGCCAATGGCGAAATTTTGTTTCTCAATGCCGATTGGCAAAAATACCTTTATGAAAATTTTGACAGTCGCTTTTTCAGCCCACTATTGGAAGAAAGTTATTTAAGGCGCTATCCGCTTTATGAAACCGAGCTTTTCCACTTTTTCAGTGATTGGGAAAATTATATCTATCTTCCGAAAGAAGACACAGCCATTCACCACAGTGTCGCACAGTATGTTGAGCCGGCTTTCCGAAAAAAAGCCACCAAGAAAACGGCATATATCAGAAAAAAAGATATTTTTGTAGAAGTTCCGCCTTCTGCCATCCCCTATTTCTCTGAAAGTCAATTATTTCAAAGAACATACTCCGAAAAAAAACGGTATTTGGCACTGGCGGAAATGGAAAAATACTGGTAAAAAAATAAAGACTAAAAATAAAAAACTCTATCCTATATTCGTCTTTCTGTAAAGATGCTTTCAAAAATCGTTACAGGAAACCCGTGATTTAGGATAGAGTTTTTTCGTTGGTAAATGAATTAATTCCTCAGCCTATTCATTTCTTACTTCTTAATTCATCTTATTCTTGATAATCTTAACTTCTCAATAAATCTCCATAGAAGTTCATAAAGGCTTGCATCCGGTAAAGCTCTGAATCTCTGCTCATGCTGCGGTAGATTTGCTTGTAGTAGTAAAACCATGTATCCAGCTCAGCTGCAATCTGTTTGCCGTTCGCACCGGATTTGAATTCCATCATCAAATCTTTTTGGGCCACGTACTTACCGACCAGATTGATCACACGTATTCCTTCCACAGATACTAGGTAAGGATACAGCATGGCTCTCTTTTCTGCCGGCAAATGCTGCGCAATTTCGTAGAGCTTATTTTTTATTTGCAGAAGATTTTCACATTTTTCTTCCACATCTTTTAACAGCTCAATATTGTCACGAATGAATTGTTGCTGGAACTCCGGCTTACTTGCCACTCCCATTTCCAATTCCGCATAATGACAAAAGCTTTGCCAGGAATACGCCGTATTGTGTCTGACTTCATCAATCACCGCCAGGAGCTTTTCCGAAGTATCTCCAAAGGCAATTTTGGAAATCTGCTGATTGATTTCCTCATATTCGGGCACCTCATGATTCCAGGAGAAGGCCGCTCCGTAAATCATACCCACCAAGCTGAAATCCGGATGGTTGACATGCAGGAAATCACCCCAGTCGGTATTCAAAAGGCCAATGGCACCGTATTTTTGAGCGTGCTGCGCCATCAGTTTGATGTTGTTGTAGGAATTCCAGTTGAGATTAACAATCTCATTCCAACCGCAGCAGCCCGGACAGCAATACTGGGTGGCACCAGCTTCTGCCATTTTCATGGTTTCATAATCCCTTTGATTGATGGCATAGCCCCAGGTCAGGCAAATGGTTTCCTCCGGCAATTCCTTGATCAATTCAGGGAAGCCGACAATCACATCTCCCCAGAACATCGGTCTGCGGCCATTTTCAACCAAAAACTCTGCCAATTCTTTGACATACTCAATATAAAGACGGCTCTTTCCTACCTTTTCTGCCTTTTCCTTGCTTTTTCCGGTGCCAAGGTCAAAGGTTTCGTCGGCACAGATATTAAATTGTCTGGAAGCAAACAGTCCCATAAATTCAGAAATCATATCCTTGATTAGGGCCATGCTTTCCGGATTGGTCACGTCCACGGTGTGATGCTGCATTCTACCCAGCACGGAAAACGGCTTTTGGTCGGAATCTTCCAGCTCACACAAATGCTTATATTCCTTGGTGGAAAGGAGTTTGTATAAATGCCCGAAGCTGGAAAGTGACGGCACCATTTCAATTCCACGTTCCATACAGTATTGGTCAAGCTCCATAATATCCTTTGCGGTATATGGGGTATCATCTCTCCACAGCTCGGTCAAATCCCGGAACAAATAGCTGTGTTCAATGTATAATTGGAATTGATTGATTTTGTAGTATGCCAATTGGTCAATCCACTTTTTGATCCACTCTACCTTTGGAATACGGCCTCTGGTCACGTCCATATAGTGTCCACGGTTTGCCATGGTCGGGAAATCCACGATTTTTACTCTTGGAAAAGCGGCACCCGTTTGACTGACGATTTGCAAAATGGTTTGCATACCATGCCAAAGTCCTTTTTTATCACCTTTTAAGACAATGTTGTCGCCGGTGCTGTCCAGCTCATAGGATTCTTCTTTTCTGTCATTGTCCAAAAGGAAAAGCATATCGCCTTTTTTGCTTTTGTGCTTGGAAACCAGAAGCGGATAGCCCAATTGGCCTTCCAGCTTTTCCAAAAACAATAAGACTTGCTTGTTTAAAAGGCTGTCACATTCTTTATCCAGGCAAAGATAGCTGTCAAAGGCAATAATATGAGAACCTTCAAAAGTTTCGATGTTTTGCGGTTTTGGTACTAAATACATATTTTCCTCCTAAAAAGAAAAGGGCCCAAACGGGCCCCTTATTTGTTCACGAAAAAGGTGCATAAAAATCGAAATCTCAATTTTTATTTTGGCAATTGCCATCCCTTTTACATAAAAGTTGAATCTGCTTCTTTTTTATAAAAGAATGTCTGCTCCGAGCTGAAGTTGAACTTCTGATAACCGATAATTTGCTCCGTACTGCCAACAAATAAGACACCACCAGGCTTTAATGCATGATTAAACTTATGGTAGATTTCATCTTTTGCTTCATTGGTGAAATAAATCAATACATTTCGGCACACAATCAAGTCCATGCCCTTTGGATATGGATCTTTTAACAAGTTGTGCTGCTTAAACGTAACACATTTCTTGATTTCATCCGAAATTTTGTATGATTTTCCGACTTCTTCCAGATATTTCTTCTTTAAGTCGGCCGGAACGCCTACAATACTCTTGGCATTGTAAAGCCCCATTTGTGCTTGAGCCAAAATCTGTTTATCAATATCGGTCGCAAAAATACTGATTTGTCTGAGCGGAACGAACTTACTCATCAGCATGGCCAATGAATAGGGTTCATCTCCGGTAGAGCATGCAGCCGACCATATCTTGATATTCTTGCTGCCTGCTTTTTCAAACAAATACGGTAATACTTTTTCTTCTAATATTTTCCACTGAGGAGGGTTACGATAGAACTCGGAAACGTTGATTGTCATATAAGAAATAAATTCTTCGTAAACATCACCTTTCAAACGCAATGCTTTTACATAAGGCTCATATCCTTGATAGTTATGTTTGGCAATTAAAGCATCGAGGCGCCGTTTCATTTGTTTTTCCTTGTAAGCGGATAAATCTATCGTGGATATCTTATAGACCTCTTCCTTGAATTTCTCATAGTCCATCATATACTTACTCCTACGATTATTCTGCGCTTTCTTCAGCAGGTGCTTCGGTTGCCGCTTCTACTGGAGCTTCTTCTGCTTCTTCTTTTGCAGCGTCGCCCATTTCTTCTTTTTCCAACTCTTTGATAGAAAGAGAAATCTTCTTATCATCTAAGTTGAGGTCGGTAACCTTAGCTGTCACAGTTTGTCCCACGCTTAATACGTCAGATGGCTTTTCTACATGCTTCATAGAGATTTGGGAAACGTGAAGCAATGCATCTACACCCTTTTCCAATTCTACGAATGCACCGAAATCAGTCATTCTGGCAACACGGCCACTTACTGTATTTCCAACTGCATATTTTACTTCTGCTCCATTCCATGGATTTTCGTTGTCGAATTTCATGGATAAGGATACTTTTTGCTTATCTTTATCAATTTCAAGAATACGTACTTTTACTTCTTCACCAACATTGACAACATCCTTTGGTGAACGAATTCTGCCCCATGACAATTCGGAAATGTGTACCAAACCGTCAATACCGTTTACATTAACGAATGCACCGTATTCTGTAATATTTTTCACTACACCGGTCATTACATCGCCGACATGAAGTTGATCAAATACCTCTTCCATCTTAGCACTCTTTTCTTTTTCAAGCAAGATACGACGGTTACCGATAATACGGCTCTTTCTAAGATTGAATTCGGTAATTACAAATGTAATTTCCTGATTTTTGAATTGTTCAAGATTTGATACATATTCATCGGAAATTAATGATGCAGGAATAAAGATTCTTACTTCATCAATAATAACCACTAAACCACCGCTTAATACTAAGTTTACACGAGCGGTTACTTTTTCGCCGGACTTGTAGAGTTCTTCTACACGACGATATCCTTCGTCTGCCTTTAATCTCTTGTAGGTTAAAAGCACTTGGCCTTCACCATCATTGATACGCAATACTTTTGCACGAATTTCTTGACCGATTTGTACTTCGTTGCGTAAGTCTACCGATGGGAAATTGGAATATTCGCTCTTTGGAATGATTCCGTCGGATTTTCCTCCGATGTTTACATAAATCTCATCTTCCTTTACGGAAATTACGGTGCCTGTGATGACTTCCCCTCTTCTGATTTGCACAGAAAACTGGTCCAGCATCTCTTCAAAACTTTGATTTTCCATTTCTGACATTTGAAATGACCTCCTAAAAATATAAAATACTACCGATACGATTTTTTTGAAAAAATAAACTTTTCTCGAAAATTGATATCTAAAAAGTATAATAGCACACTTTTTTCCTGTTGGCAATTGAATTCCATAAAATAATCGAGAATTTATTTAGTTTTCTTGCTTTGTTCTAATGCTTTCTCTTGTTCTAAATTCCCCTTCCTAATTCCATCAACGTAAATCAAGTTTTCAATTAATACTCAAAATAAAGTCTATCACTTCTCCGCTTACAATAACCTTAAAGGCATGTTCGTTTAATATTTTAATAACGGTACTATAATTCTTTAAATCTACCTTTTCAACATCATAAACAAATATTGTTTTATACTTATCCTTTAATGCATGCGCATTATACGCCCATGCTTTTGCACTCTGTATCATTCTTCCTGCATCTTTTTTATTCTCAAATGTGAATGTTTTAAACCCATATTCTCCCACTCTATAATCATACGATATTGGTTCTTGATATTTCCCTAAAGCAGGTCTTGAAGAAAAATCAATTTCATTATTATGCATCAACTGCTTAATATATTTAATTTCTTTTTCAGTATTCACTCTTTCTTTTTTCGGAA
The DNA here is from genome assembly GCA_030535295.1 of Eubacteriales bacterium. Classification (GTDB taxonomy): domain Bacteria; phylum Bacillota; class Clostridia; order Lachnospirales; family Vallitaleaceae; genus W11650. The sequence goes on from JAUMXK010000003.1 coordinate 12,010, forward strand.
AATCAAATCGAAGGTATATTTTATGCGTTGTTTCAATAAATTCTTTTTCATCAAAAGCTGTTACTTCCTGTACTTTACCAAATCTTACATCATTTACATAATATCTTGTATATTCCTTTAAGCAAAAGCTTTTATTATAATTGAATAAACTAGTTTCTACTTCACTTTTCATGCCTTTCAAATATTTTTTCATAAATTCGATATCAACTTCATCATCAAAAGTCACTAGCCTTTTCCAATTTTTTATTGCCCTAAATTGTCTTTCACCTGTGTCCAAATTATGAAATATAATTCCAATATTTATATTTTCATCTGTAAGCGCTGAAGGAAAATAACTTAATACAGAAAATTGAATTTTGCTCATAACACTCACCTCCTTTTCCATTCATCAATTAACTTACATATTTCATCTAAATGTGAAATACGGTAGAGTACATATTCTTTTAAAGCCAACAAGTTCTCTGGTTCTATTTGCCAATCTGGCGGAATAGACTTAAATATTTGATCTAAATCCTGCTCCTTAATATTATCTTTAAAAATTGCTACTTCTCTCATTAGTGTTCCTTCATTAATTTCTTTACTTCCAAAAAATAAATCGTATCCGTTATACTCCAGAATATCCTTATCACGGTAATCATTGGACCTCATGCCTTGATGAAAACAATGCTTATCCCACAATGTTTGATTTTTAAAAACATGAGTGTGATCAATTGCATATATTCTCTTTACTGATTTTTCAGTAGAAATTAAAAGATTTCCTCTATTTCTATCTTTGTTATATATAATATGGTCAAACAAGATAATTTTTTCATACATTTCTTTATTTTGAATGTCTTGCATAATAGATTCATTTAGTATCGTTGACTTTTGAATATAGCCAGAATAAAAACAGTGCCCCCAGTCTTTTTGGATATTTTTTCTGTTTTGTAGTAACTGAGTATCTGATTCTTCATTAATTACTGCAACTCCACTATTAGGCATTAAAAGATCTACCTTGCAAGCTAATCGATAACATATCCATTCATTGATTAATGTTAAAATTCCTTGCTGATTTCCTCTAGTTTTTATTACTGCCGGAAACTCTAGTACTCCATCACTAACTAAAGCTAATAAAGGTTGAGTACACCCATTTTCGATTTGTTTGATTATTTTTGATACAAATAATTCTTGCAACTCTTCCACCTCATACTTGTAAAACTATACCCTACATTCGAGAATTTATTTAGTTTTCTTGCTTTGTTCTAAAAAGTCAAAAATTTGCTCAAACACTTGTTCTTTCCCGATTTCGTTCAATACTTCATGGCGCATTTTATCATATAATTTTAGTTGCACGGACTTTATTCCAAGTTCCCGATACATGATAAACAAATCTAAAACCCACTTGCCTCTATTGTTGAGCGGATCCGCTCCACCTGCCATAATCAGAATCGGCAGACTTTTTCTGATTTGACGTAATTGCTCAATATTATAAAGTTGCGATACGGATTTGGATAATTCCATCAAAAAGCTATTGGAAACCTGATAACCACAAAGCGGATCTTTTTCATATTTTCTGACCACTTCTTCATCCGAACAAATCCAGGCAAATTTGGAGTTTTCGTTTTCAAATTTTTTATTGAAATTGTAGAAGGTCAGGTTGTTGGCCAGGCGACTGTTGAAGTATCTTCCGGTCAAAAGGGCCAAAGGCTTGAGAAATACAGAGCCTCCCACTGCCTTGGTCTTCGGATGCTTTAAGCTGCCCAGAAGGACAATGCCGTCTATTTTTTCGCTGTATTTTTGAATAAATTTCTGGCCGATAAAGGAGCCGAAGCTATGGCATATCATAAATACCGGCAGTCCGCCATGTTCTTTGCGGAGCATATTGATGTAGTATTTTTGATCTCCGACAATTCTACGGAAATCGCCTTTTTCCATATTCCCAAGGCGACCGTTGCGCAGAGCGGTTTGGCCTTGTCCTCTATGGTCGGCAGCCGCCACCAGATAACCTTTTTGATTCAAATAGCGTGCAAACGTATCATATCTTCTTACATGCTCGGTCATTCCCGTCACAATCAAAACGATTCCTTTTTTCGGCTGTCTGACATCCCAAATTCTCAGATAATTCTTTTGTCCACCTTCTCGTTCTATCCATCTTTCTTCAATATGTGTCATGTCTTTCTCCTTTTGCGTCCGGCAATCAATGTTGTACCACCACTGTTTGTCAATTGCTTCTTCGCTTTTCTAAAAAAGCAGGACAAAACTTAATCCTTTCTCTATTTTACTGAATAATCAGTGATTGGTCAAGGAGGGATTTAAGCTCTCGGCTGTTTTTTCTACTTCTGCTAAATCTTGCTCAAAAATTAAATTAAGCAAAACTTTTGCATACTGCATGGTGATTTCTCTATCCTCTCTATGCTCCTCCCATAGCTTTCTTATCTTCTTTAGCGTTTCTTCTATATCTTGCCAAATCTTGCTTATTTGTTAAGTTAAATAAGGCGATGACATACTGTAAAGAGATTTCACGTTCCCCTTTATATTCCTCCGACTTGCTTTCCTTTTTATTCTCTTTCTCTCTCTTTATCTCTCCTTACCTTCCCGCTCCCGCCATTCCTCCAGCGTTTCATATTTCTTCTTCCTCGTTATCTCCATAATCCCAAGCTTAGTCAGGCCATGGACTTGGGTGGGAATGGTGTCTTTGGCTGTTAGCTCTGTCAAGGCTTTGGTGAGGATTTCTTTGTTTTCTTCTTTTTTTAGGTTGATAAAGTCTACCAGAATGATACCGGAGAGATTTCTAAAGCGAAGTTGCCTTGCAATTTCTTTGGCGGCTTCGAGGTTTATTTTCAGATTGGTCTTTTCGTTGTCTTTGCTGCCTTTGCTTTTGCCGGTATTGACATCAATGACATTCATGGCTTCTGTTTTTTCAATGATAAGGTATGCCCCGGATGATAGCCATACTTTCCTGCTTAAGCCGTCCTCTATGGCTCTCACAATGTCATGCCGGATATAATAATCCTCTTCCCGGAAATGAGCAGAATAAGCCAGCTGCTGTTCCTTCAGATATGCCACCAAATCCTCAAATATCTCTTTGTCATTGGTATAGATTTCTTCCAGTTCTTTGACGTTTTTCAGAAAATCATATCTGCTGTTTTTTAGCAGGAGTTTCGGTGCCATTTGATATTGGGCTTTTCCCAGGAATGTGTTTGCCTGCTCGCTCAGCCTTTGCATTTCTTTCCAGAGTTTTTCGGTATCGTCTACGGATGAGCGAATAATATAGCCGTAGGGTAGCTCTTTATCGGCCAAAAATGCCTTGATTTCTTCTTTGAGAGTTTTCTTCATCTTATTGCTGTAAAAGACACCCTGCTCTTTACACAGCAGTACACAATACACTCCTTCAAAGCTATATTTCATAGTAAGCTTGGAGCCTTTTTTGTCTTTGCTGTTGCGGACGGATTGCACCAAAATATGCTGTCCGCAATGCACCTCTTCGGTCATTTCCGAATATGGCAAGAAACCGACATTTTCTTCTCCGATTTCTACAAAAGCGGACGAAAGTGCATTTTTCATATCTTTGACAATACCCATATAAAAACTGCCTTCTGTGCTTTCCACCAGCATTTCTTCAGGATAAAAATCAAAGATATGACCAAAGTCATTTAATGTATAGAAATAAAGTTCCCCTTCTTTTTGAGTTAAATATAGATTCATAATCTGACTCCCATTCTAAGGTTCTCCGGCATAAAATTATGTCATTACAAAATTACTGTTTTCCGCTTTGCTGCGGTCATCCAAACGCTTTGAAACAGTCGTATCTATTTTTTGGTTAGATAGACGGAAATTGGCGGTTGTTCAGATGGCTTATTCGTCGCCGGCATGCCTTCCGAATAAAACCTAATTTTGGACGGTCCCTCGTGAACCTCCGTATCTCTAAGTTTTATTTCAAAACTTCGGGATTCATACCCCGATTTCAATTCAACCACCACATTCACTCCATAGTAACGCTCCTTTGGCAGCTCTCCTTCGTAAACCTTGCCGCAGTATTCAAAACGCACCTTGCCGCCTTCATCTATCCTAAGCATGGCGTCTTTCTTTTCGATTTGTCGGTTAAAATTCGAGCCATTCTTCATCTCCACAAGGTCTTCATCACTTATCTCGTATTGCCCTACATATTCTTCGATCTGCCACCAAATATCATCCCCGAAGTCGATTTCTTCTCCGTAGTGATTGCTTTTTGAATAATCCGGAAGAATGGGATAATCCTTGTTCCCTATACGAACGGTAAATACTTCCGGCTTTGGCGGGATAATGTCAAGGCGGGCTTCCGCCAGTGACACCGGCTCAGAAAAACGGTTCCAATAGACTCCATTTACAAACACTCCATCTTCATATTCCGAAGTAATACGAATCCTTCTTCCGTCTGTAAGCAGGCAATCATAGACATAGCCGCTTCCCTGATGCCATCGCTTCGAGGAAGCCTGATATTTTTCAGATTCGCCAACGGCAGACTCAAAGACGATGGTAGTTCCTGCCGTTATCGTTATACTTCCAAGCTCTTTGCCTTGCACATCAATCTCCATCGCCGTCATATCTTCGAGCAGCCTGCAGGCTGTATTGTATGTGTCTATCTGAAGCACATCGTCAATCAGTACAAAACGCTTATAATTGCCCTCCGTCTTGTCAGGCAAATAATAATGACCACCCGGCACAAAAAATGAGTCCTCCCAGCTTCCTTCTTCCTCCCGGCTGCTTTCTCCGTAGTACCTACGAGTCTCGCTCATGTGTACGCAGAAAGGATTGTAGGGAAGTGCCAGCCCAATCTCGCTCATAAAACTGTCAAAGTATTGAGAAACAAGGTAATTGAATTGTCCAAAACCTCCATCCGGTCTTGAAAAATCATAGATAAAGCCTTGCTCATTGGGAATGAATTCTCGAAAAAGATAAAAACCGCCAAGACTTCGAATGATATAAAAATCAGACTTTTCGTCTGCATGTTCTATTCGCAGATTGCGTTCCTCCCCCTTGTCCGGAATCATCCGGATAAAGATGTCTTTGTCGCTTTTCGTAAGTATGACGGATAAGTCCCCATGGGGCAATTTGTAAATATTTTCACGATCTAACCTTGCAATGTAATCTTCCGGCACTTTTGCAAGCGTGGTTGCCGCTACCCCGTCCAAAGAGTCATACGGAAAGCCTACTGTAATGACTTTATTGGAATAATCTCCCATTTCTTCGTGCTTTTTCTTAGCTGCCGCATCCGAATGGAAATAAAATCTTATGCCGAGAGCATCTGCCGTCCAAGAATAGTCCGAAGGCTCTATGCTTGCAAGCTCGCTTATTCCGTATTGCGTTTGCAGAGCTTTTTTCAGTCTTTCCCTTATGACTTTTTCATCAGAGGCAAGCTCTGACAAACGGATTTCTTTTCCGCTTGCTGTGTCAAAAGTTCTTCCATTGAGTTTATAACTGACTTTCTTGCCGTACCAGTCATCCCCAAAAACCGCCTCATACTCTGTTTCTAAAATACTAAATGCAGTAGAATCTGCCCTGGCGAGAGCCACAATATAAGCGTAGGTATCAAAGCGGTAATTTTCCGTTTTTTCCTGTAACTCGGCAGCTGAAAGCTGCGAAGATATGGACAGGATGTGTTTTTCTGCCGACTCCTCAGCCCACCTGTTACATTCGCTAATTGCATTCTTGAACGTTTCCGGAGCATCCTCCGAAACAGTAAGTACCGTATATCTTACATAGATACCGGTTCCGGTATCCGGATTGACGGTACTATTTTCTTTCAGTTCCGTTTTCACTTCAAAAGGTTTCTCGGTCTTTGTTTTGATGACATTGACTGCATCCATCTCGGTTTCTCCTATATTTATGTCGGGCAGGCTGCCCTGATTATCCTGACAGCCACAAAGGAAAATGCACAAAAGTATAAGTATTCCCCATCCTAGTCCTGTTTTTCTTATTTTATTTATAATTCTGGTCATAATATTGACTCCTTTATTCCAATTCCTCTCCACGTTCACAACAGTATTTCTTTTCTCGGCTTTTTATGTCCTATTTCTCACGAAACCTATGCGTGAATACAAACCAAACTGTTATATTAAGTGATTTTGAACCGGTATGTTATTTCCAGCACACCAAGCAGTCTTTCAAAGCTGTCATGACAGCCCAAACAGGCATCGTTCAACCATCCACGCTTATTTTGTTGCTCAGATAAATCACGATGATAGAAGCTCTTTATGTTTCACCTATAAATCCAGAATCTTTTCATATTTACTAATATCCGGTTCTTTTCTGTCAACACACCATGCTCTTACCATCTCTTTTAATTCATTCTTATCTTCTATTAGAGTCTGATATAAAGCACCATCTTTTTCAATCTCAAAAAAATAACCGGATATATCATTTGATTTGTTTTTGTAAAAAATATTCTCGAAAAATCCTTTTGATTTATAATATGGGGTAGCTTGAATAAAGCTTCTCACCACACCGTCTGTTTCAAACCAAATTGTAATAAACGCATTCTCTCTATTCGTTGTTCCTCTTTCTATACTATCAAGAGTATCAATCTCTCTCTCGATATTGTCAAGGTCGCATATCGTATCACTATGACTCTCTGTTCTATATTTCAAAATTTCAATTCCTTTACCGAAAATCGCATCATTACTTTGTATGTCATAAAAACCTACCTTGTATTCGTCGGCAATACTTTTTATATATTCAAGAGCCTCCTCGGCAACCGAATAGGAAAACGCACAATACACCCCATATTTTCCAAGACTATAGTCTGTTAGATGGTTTTCCGATTCTTCTGATGCATAAGCAATTTCATCAGGTGGTGCATATTCTCCGTTCATCGGTGGAAATTTCTCGAACATTTTTTTCGCCCACAAGGAGATAATAGTAGAACATCCATTCAAAGAGTTATAGTCTTTATCTTCTGTGTACTCTGTAAACTTCTCCTGATAAGAAAAAATATCCAAAGAAGTATTGATACAACTCCTTCTCTCAAAAACAAATAAATCAAAACTCATATCTTATCATTACCTCCATTCATATAAGCTTTGAACCACTAATCAAACTCACATATATCATTTTCACAAACAGCGCATGCAAATATCATTATAGCTTCTAATTTATTTTATTATATCACTTTTCCCATATTTTGTCATTGAGTCAAGCTGAATAAGTTCTTTTAAATGTTCCTGTAACTGCTCTATACAGGTTTTAACCTTTTCTGCCTGTTCTATCTCTTCTCGTATGTCTATAATTTTAGAATATAGAATATCTTTTTCTTTCTTCAAGGCTGTTGCTTCTGATTTCCATTTGGATATATTTAAGTTTTTTTATCCCCTTTCTTTTAAATTTCTAATCTTTCCAGATAACAAAAAAACAGCCAGTCCTTTCAGACCAACTGCTTTTCGCTCCGCTAATAGACGAGTTTTATTTCATTCTCTATAAGAAAAATGTATTTTCTTTGGAAACTAACACAAGTCACCATCTATTCCCAAATATCTTTGTCTTCCTTTGGCAGAGCGTATTTTCTATGTTTTCGAATGCCCAAAATGAAGAAGATAATTCCGGAAATAATTAAACCTGCATCGATAACAATAGCAATCCAAAACGGAACACCTTTTGGCTGTACATTATTCAGCGTATAAATCAGCATAAAAATACCTAACAAGAACTGCGATATTGCGATACCGAAGAAATGGGAATATTTTTTGTTCATTTGCATTGTAACCTCCTTCTTTTCGGTATATAAGTCCAGAGGACCATCGGCTGCATTCTTTCTAAGATACACCCTTCCACCATACTCTGCGACTACAGAAATACCGGTTTGCTCTAAGAAATCCAAGTAATCTTTTTTCTTTCTGCCCGTATAATTAGGAATATCAATCTTATACTGATACTTCACCGGAGAAACATCCTCAAACTCATATTCTCCGCTGTGATAACCTATAAGCATTTGTCCGTTTTCCCCCTGTTCATTCAACCACTGTTCTTCCTTGTAGATATCTAAAAAAGTCTTTTTAACGCTCGTTTTCATAAGTATCCTCCTTTGCTTTTTTTGCATTTTGTAACATTTCTTCCAGACGGATAAGCTCTTTTTCAAAGTACTGTTTTCCTGTGCTTGTGATAATATATTCAATCCTTCTATCCTGCGGATATTCGTCCAGTGCCTTAATCCAGCCTTTTTTTTGCAAAGTGTCGAACGCTCCGTAGAGAGAACCCGCTCCGAGATTTACCCGCCCCCCTGTCATTTCTGCAATGTCTTTCATAAGGGCATAACCGTGAGCCGGTTTATGAAGTAGCAACAGAATATAAAAAACAGATTCCGTAAGAGCCCCACTGTTTGCTGTTCTACCCATGATTTCTCCTTTCTAATACGAATTCCGATGTATCGATATATGTAATATATCACAATCCGTAATAGATGTCAATAGAAAATCGAAAATATCTATTAGGATTTTTCTTCCATATTTTTTATTTTGGTTTTTACCTTGATTTTGAGCAATACAAAAAAGGCGAAGCCTTTGCTTCGCCTTTTGAAAGGAGTTAACCTTATTTATTCTTTAAATTGAACCAAGCGGAAAGTCCTGGGTAGTGAGCTACATCACCTAATTCTTCTTCAATACGAAGTAATTGGTTGTATTTTGCCACACGGTCGGTTCTAGCAGGAGCACCGGTCTTGATTTGACCAGCGTTTACAGCTACTTCGATATCAGCGATGGTAGCGTCCTCGGTTTCACCGGAACGGTGAGATACTACTGCTGTGTAGCCTGCTCTGTTTGCCATTTTGATGGCATCGAAGGTTTCGGTCAAGGAACCGATTTGGTTCACCTTAATTAAGATGGAGTTTGCACAGCCTTCTTCGATACCTCTTGCCAAACGGGAGGTGTTGGTTACGAATAAGTCATCACCTACTAATTGAACTTTTTTGCCAAGTCTTTCGGTCAATAACTTCCAGCCTTCCCAGTCATTTTCATCCAAACCGTCTTCGATAGAGATGATTGGGTACTTGTCTACTAACATTTCGTAGTAATCAACCATTTCAGCGGATGTACGATAAATCTTATCGCTGCCCTTCGCTTCGGTTTCGCCTTCGAAGAAATATTTTCCACATTCATCGCAGAATAATTCAGATGCTGCTACGTCAAGTGCAATTCTGAAATCCTTGCCAGGTTCATAACCGGCTTTTTTGATAGCTTCTACGATTAAATCAAGAACATCTTCAGCGGTTGCAAGGTTTGGAGCAAATCCACCTTCATCACCGATTGCAGTGTTTAATCCCTTGGACTTCAATACAGAGCGTAAGTTGTGATATACTTCCGCACAAAGACGAAGAGCTTCTTTGAAAGAAGTTGCGCCAACAGGCATAATCATGAACTCTTGGAAGTCAACGGTATTGTCAGCGTGTTGTCCACCGTTTAAGATGTTCATCATAGGAACCGGTAAGGTGTAGCTGTTGAATCCGCCAAGATATTGATATAAAGGCATTTCCAAAGCTTCTGCCGCAGCCTTTGCCACTGCCATAGATACTGCCAAGATAGCGTTTGCACCTAATTTGGATTTGTTTTCTGTGCCATCTAAGTCTAACATTAATTGGTCAATGTATCTTTGATCCAATGCATTCAAGCCAACCAATTCTTCCGCAATAATTTCGTTTACATTGTTTACTGCATTCAAAACGCCTTTGCCTAAGTAACGATCACCACCGTCACGTAATTCAACAGCTTCAAATTCACCGGTAGATGCTCCGGATGGAACCGATGCACGACCTAAGTAAAGTCTATTGGTGGATTCGTTTAATACTGTAACATCAACTTCAACGGTAGGATTTGCTCTTGAGTCCAATACCTCTCTAGCAACTACGTCTGTAATTTCAAGATAACCTTTCATTGATTAATCTCCTTTCAAAATGCTTTTAATTTGAAATTTTTATTTGGCGTTTCCACAAAAATAGAATGCCTTTCCTATATAGTATAACCAATGTCGGCAAAAAAGCAAGCGATTTCTTATAAAAACTCCAAATTTTGTTAAAAAAGAATCACTTGTCGAAAAGTATAAAAAGGTTGCATCACTTTTTCGCAACGCAACCTCTTTCTCCTCTTTGTAGTTGTTATTGAGTTACTCTGACAATATTCTTGGCAAAGTTTTGGTTTCCGGCAATAACCACCGCATAATTTAGGAAAAGCACATCATCAAAGTTCTGTTGCTGTGCATAAGTCGCCGCATTGCTTTGAAAATGTCTTGGATCAATGACATGGATTTCCTTATAGTGATTCATCAAAAACGGAATAAACGCATTGCCATAGGAGTCTTTAAAGACTAAAATCTTTCTGTCGGTGTCCACATTGGTAGTAATAATCGATAATGGCTCGTCACCACTCATAAAGACCAAATACTTATTTTTAAAGCTTTCTTTTCCATAGCTTTCATTGATAACATTCCAGTTCAGTACACCGCCACCACGAGTGTGGATTTTAAAATCCGACTGCACCAAAGGCATAAAGACTTCCACGGTATCCGGATTGGCTGCCACTTTCTGGCTACGGGTTTTATCATACAAAGTGCCAAGGAATTTCGGGAATTCTTTCACTTGATACTTATCCAATGTGACAGGCGAAAAGCCCGCTTTTTTGACGAATGCTTCATAAGCATAGTAAGCACCTCTGGCTGTCCAGTGGTGGTCAGAACGAAAATATAAGTACTCTCCATAATGCGGTAACATAGAACTTCTGGCATCGACCGGCTCAATTTTCGGAGTAAAGAAACCATTGATAACATTGATGGCTTCTTCTTGAGAACCGCTCATTTCTCGATATTTTTTATTTTGTACAAATTCAATATGACTTGGTGCTACCAAAGAAAAAACACGAGTCGTTTCCGGCATCTTAGCAGCAAACTGGTTAATAGATTCCGCATAGAATTGACATGCCTTGGTACTGTAACCAAAGACTTCATAAGCAGCATCTTTTAATACCAAAAAGTTACTTTTCATTTCGCCCACTTCATTGTCCGCTGCATCTGGTATGACAGTTTCCATATTCGGTGTTGCGGTGTTGGCTCCGGAAGAATCTGCTGTTTGCTTTGCTGCCTCCGGATTTTTGGCTAAATACTGAGAAATTCCTTTTTTGGCATAAAGCTTTACTCTCGCATTCAAGTCATTGACGCCCGATACAAGCACCGATTTTACTTCCGGCTCGACCGGATTTTCCGGTGTCTGCTCAGCTGGTTGTTCGGCCGGTTGCTGCGACTTGGCTTCTTGCATCTCTTTCGGCTGTTCCATGCCTTCATTCGGATTATCTGCAAACTGGTCACCCGTCTCAAGGGTAATAATTTCTGCCTCATCTTCACCGGCTGCCCCTTTGAAAGAGGTAATTTTATTACTTAAGCTAATCCATGAATCCCGAAACATAAAACGGTCGGCATAGAAATCTTCAATTCCGGTAAAAAACTTACCGGATTTCAAGCTTTCCATCGAAAATTCGGGAAATGTTGCCAATTTTCTGTTTTCCGCCTCCGAAATCTCTTGGCGATTATATAAAAACAAATTCAGCACACCCATTACCACTAAGCCCAAAACAAAGGCTACAACATTTAATTTCTTAATCATAGGATGATTTCCTTCTTCCTCATCAATACTGGATTTCAAATCTTAGAATCTGAAATATAAAAACGGATTGTAACTTTCTCCAACAAGCAGAGAAATGGCTGCAAAGAACAGAGCCGCATTGGTAATCAATAAAATCGGAGTTTCTTCCAATCGAAGTTTTTTCCAGATAAAGCCCAAAAGCGGTGTACTTGCTATCATTGCCAAAATGATAAAATACAAATTATTATTGAATACAATTTCAAAATGCAGGTTGGAAAACGGTAACTTTGCCAATCCAAACATTTGCCTCAAATATCCCAGACCATCTTTCAGGGAGTCGAAATAAAAGAATACCCAACCCACCAAGGTAATAAAGATACAGTAAATATGTCCGAAAATTCTCGGCATTTCCATGCGTGTCTTTGATTTGATAAACTTTTCCAAAGCGATAAAAACTCCATAGTAGAGTCCCCATACGACAAAGTTCCAAGAGGCACCATGCCAAAGACCGGTCAAAAACCATACAATAAAGAGGTTTCGATAGGGATTGCTTCGATTTCCTCCCAGTGGAATATAGAGATAATCCCGAAAGAAGGAACCAAGGGAAATATGCCATCTTCTCCAAAACTCCGTTGCCGAGGTGGAAATATACGGATGATTAAAGTTCTCTTTATAGGTAAAGCCAAACATCTTACCCATACCGATTGCCATATCCGAATACCCGGAAAAGTCAAAATATATTTGAAATGCAAAAAATAAAATTCCAAGCCATGACCCTAGGACGGAAGCATTTCGGTCACCTACCACCAGAATACCGCTTCCCAAGGCACCTGCAGTATTTGCAATCAATACTTTCTTTGCCAAACCTAAAATGAAACGATTGACTCCATAGCTGAAGTCACTGATTTTAAAGACTCTATTTTCGATTTCATTGGCAATGTCCACATAACGAACAATCGGTCCTGCCACAAGCTGATGGAACAAAGATACAAAGAGCAAAAACTTGGAGTAGGATTTTTGTGCCGGAGTCTCTCCCCGATAAACATCAATGGTGTAAGAAATCGTCTGGAATGTATAGAACGAAATACCGATTGGCAACGAAAACCCTTGGTCGGGGATTTCTATACCCGTGATTGCGGATATTGTCCCTACTATCATACCGGAATATTTAAAAATTGCCAACAAACCGAGATTTAATATCAAAGAACTGGTAACTGCAGCTTTCGCCTGCCATTTATTATAGTATTTTTCTATGATTAAACCATGGAAATAATCAATGGTCGCACTAAAAATCAAAAGCGTAATCCAAACCGGCTCTCCCCATGCATAAAAGATAAGGGATGCCAGAATCAAAACCCAATTTTTAGCATCTCGTGTCGGCATTTGATAATAAACTATCAAACAAATCGGTAAAAACATAAAAATAAATAAAAGATTTGAAAATACCATTGTTTCCTCTCTACATTGCTTTGTCTTTCGTTCTCCGTATTCTCACAGCTCCTGAGTAAAGCAATCTTTCCTGTTTTTTGTTAGCATATTTTAACTGTTTTAAAGTTTCTTTGCCAAAAAAACCCAATATTTTAAGTTTATGAATATTGCGGTCTTCCTGACGACTTTTTCTTTATCGTTCCTTATTGTAGACTATTCAAATTTAACTGTCAATAGACTTTAAAAATTTTCATCATATCTTATCTATTTTCTAATAATTTCCGAGGACGCATCCGGAAAAGAAGAATCATTGCCGGTATAATCATAAGATATCCCATCCAGTCGAAGGCCAAGTATAAAATGGGAATATCCAAATCGGAAAAGATTTGAGAAAAGAAATTATTGAGGATATGCATGACCGTCACCACCAGCATAGATTTGCTGTAATGATAAACAATTCCAAGAGCAATCCCTATAATAAAAGTATAGACCACTTGAACCGGCTCCCCATGCCAAAGCCCAAAAGCAAATGCCGTCACCAAAATCGTCACCCAGCCCGGGCGAATCTTTTCTGCATAGTGAAACTGCAATCCCCGAAATACCAGCTCCTCAATCAACGGCCCCAAGATAACAACCGAGCCATAAATCCATACCCATGACTCCTGTCCGTTCATTGTCCAAGTTTCCGTAAAGCTATCAAGACTCTCTCCCAAGCCTAAAATATTTTCTTCATAAAAAAAATTGGATACCACCTGCATCCACAAATTGGAAACTCCGGTTGTACCTATGGTAATAACCACCGCTTTCAGCCAAATCCATCTGTCCCGGATTCGAATCGGCGGCTGCTGATTGGCTAAATAAAAATCCTGCTTTGTCTTCCCGATATTGGTCTTTTCCACAATCCAGTACCATGGAAAATAAAAATAAAGCATCAAAAAACATAAAATGGTATCGGTCAAGAAATAATTCGAATTTAAAACATCTACCACTCTTTCTTGACTCATTCCCACAACATTCAGACCGATATATCCTCCCAAATAAAAAGCGGTTTGAATCCATAAATAACTAAATGGCAGTATCAATACCATCAGAAATGCAATCACTTTTGTTTCTATACTATTTTTCATCTATTTCCATCTACTTCTTTCTATTTTAACATTGAGAAAAACGGCCTATAAAGACCGTTTTCCTCTTTATTCATTATTCAAAACAATATTCCTGAATAAAATGACCGATTTTGCAAAGGCTACTGCACAATGCCCGCAAAATCTTTGGTCAGGGAAGCACCGCCTACCAAACCACCGTCAATATTCGGCATTGCAAAAATTTCTTTTGCATTGTCCGGCTTAACGCTTCCGCCGTATTGAATACGGATTTCTTCCGCTACTTCTCCATACAGTTCTTTCAATACTTTGCGAATTGCTGCACACACTTCTTCCGCTTGCTCATTGGTCGCCGTGCGGCCGGTTCCGATTGCCCAAATTGGCTCATAGGCAATTACCACTTCTTTGACACGCTTTTCACAAACACCTTGCAATGCAATCTTGGTTTGTAAACGTACCAAGTCTTCGGTAATACCTTGTTCTCTTTGTTCTAAGGTTTCCCCTACACACACAATCGGTACCAAATGATGTTCCAACGCCTTTAAGACTTTCTTGTTAACCGTTTCATCGGTTTCTGCAAAATATTGTCTTCTTTCGGAGTGACCTAAGATTACATATTTTACACCCATTTCCACAAGCATTTTCGGAGCAACTTCTCCGGTAAATGCACCGGATTCTTCAAAATACATATTTTGAGCACCGATTCCGATATTGGTTCCTTTGGTCGCTTCTAATGCAGCCGCAAGGCTTACCATTGGTGGGCAAAATACCACTTCCGATTCTGCACTTGCAACCAATGGCTTTAATTCTTCAATCAAAGCTACCGTTTCTTGTGGAGTTTTATTCATTTTCCAGTTTCCTGCAATAATTTTTCTTCTCATACTCTATCCTTTCGGTTTCTTTTTCGACTGTTTTACATTATCCGGCAAAGATAACTTTATCGCCGTCCAAACTTATTTGTCGTCTGCTGCAAATACGCCAGGTAATTCCTTGCCTTCGAGGAATTCTAAGGAAGCACCGCCACCGGTAGAAATATGAGTCATCTTATCACCAAAACCAAGTTGATTTACTGCTGCCGCAGAATCACCACCACCGATAATTACGGTTGCACCGTTTTCCGCTGCTTTTGCACAAGCCTCTGCTACCGCTTTGGTACCAACTGCAAAGTTTTCAAATTCAAATACGCCCATAGGTCCATTCCATACAACGGTCTTGGCCTTTTCAATCTTCTTCGCAAACTCTTTAATGGTATCCGGTCCGATATCCATACCTTCCCAATCATCTTCAATGCCGCCACGACGTACAATTTCTCTTGGAGTATCATTCTTGAACTCTTGTGCAACTACGTGGTCAATCGGTAATAATAAGCGAACATCTCTTTCTTCCGCTTTTGCAAGCATTTCTTTTGCCAAATCAACTTTATCCGCTTCGAATAAAGATTTACCGATATTGTAATCCATTGCACCAAGGAAAGTATAAGCCATACCGCCGCCGATAACCAAGGTATCTACTTTTTCGATTAAGTTGCTGATAACATTAATCTTATCCGAAACTTTTGCACCACCTAAAATTGCTACAAAAGGACGTTTTGGCTCAGTAACCGCATTTCCTAAGAAATCAATTTCTTTTTGCATTAAGTAGCCAACGACATTCGGGCTAAGGAATTTGGTAACGCCGACATTCGAGCAGTGAGCTCTGTGAGCTGTACCGAATGCATCATTTACAAATACTTCTGCTAAAGAAGCAAGATCTTTTGAGAAGCCTTCTTCATTTTTGGTTTCTTCTTTGCGATATCTGGTATTTTGCAATAAAATCACATCGCCATCCTGCATTTTTTCAACAGCTGCTCTTGCATTTGCACCGACGACTTCATCATCTGCTGCAAAAACAACTTCTTTTCCTAAAAGTTCACTCAATCTTTTGGCTACCGGAGCTAAAGATAATTCAGGCTTTGGTTCTCCCTTTGGCTTGCCTAAGTGAGAGCATAAGATAAGACGACCGCCGTCATTGATTAATTTGTTTAATGTCGGTAAAGCAGCAGTCAATCTGTTTTCGTCGGTAATTTTTCCATCAATAATCGGAACATTAAAATCACAGCGAACCAAAACTTTCTTTCCTTTTACGTTAATATCATCTACGGTTTTCTTATTAAGCATGGCAATTCCTTTCTTTGTATTTCGTTATTGACTGATTTGAAAAAAGAGAATCCAATCCAAGATTCGATTGGATCCTCTTTGGATCGTTTTCATTAAGCTTTGTGAATGATTATCCTTTTAAAGATTCATCCAATTCAGCGAAATATTTGATAGTACGAACCATTTGGCTGGTGTAAGAATTTTCATTATCATACCAAGCAAAGGTTTGTGTCAAGGATTTTCCACCTTCTAATTTGGTTACACGTGTTTGAGTAGCATCAAAGATAGAGCCGAAAGTAGATCCGATAATATCGGAAGATACGATTTCATCTTCGTTGTAACCATAAGAAGCACTTGCTGCTTTCTTCATCGCTTCGTTGATTTGTTCTGCAGTTACTTCGCCGTTTACAACACAGGTTAATTCTGTACTGGAACCTGTAACAACAGGAACACGTTGTGCTGCACCGGCTAATTTTCCATCTAATTCAGGAATAACAAGGCCGATTGCTTTCGCTGCTCCGGTAGAGTTTGGAACGATATTGGCAGCAGCTGCACGAGCTCTTCTCAAATCACCTTTTCTGTGTGGACCGTCTAATGTCATTTGATCGCCGGTATAAGCGTGGATTGTGGTCATGAATCCTTTTTCAATTTGTACTAAATCATTTAATGCTTTTGCCATTGGAGCTAAGCAGTTTGTTGTACAAGAAGCCGCAGAAATGATGGTATCTTCTTTGGTCAAGATGTGTTCGTTTACGCCGAATACAACGGTTGGAAGATCATTGCCGGCCGGAGCGGAGATAACAACTTTCTTCGCACCTGCATCAATGTGAGCTTGAGATTTTGCTTTAGAAGCAAAGAAACCGGTACATTCTAAAACAACATCAACTCCTAATTCTTTCCAAGGAAGTTCCGCTGGGTTCGCTTTTGCGTAAATAGGAATTTTCACTCCGTCTACCACGATGTATTCTCCATCTACAGACACTTTATCCGCTAAAGCATATCTGCCTTGAGATGAATCATATTTTAATAAGTGTGCCAACATTTTTGCATCGGTTAAGTCGTTGATTGCTACAACTTCATATCCTTCTGCTCCAAACATTTGACGAAACGCAAGGCGTCCAATACGGCCAAATCCGTTAATCGCTACTTTTACTGCCATTTTAATTCCTCCTAATTTGAATATATTTTGTACAGTTTCTCATTTTCCGACTTTCATTACTGATACTCAGAAAAATTATCTTCCAACTGCAGCATGAAATAATCATCCGCAATCTTTATCCTCATTATACTCAACAATCACAACTATTTCAAGTTATTTTTTGGAATTTCGTTAAAATATGTTCTAAATTTTTGGCTAAATTTTTGGCTCATCTGCTTCCGGCCTTATGAATGCAATTAATATATCAGCGACTTTATTGAACTTTCCATTCAAATAATCAGGATATTTTTTTCACAAAGATTTCAAAAATTGTAAAGCGTTTTCTTATATTTCCTTATTCAAAAAAATGTCGCATCCTTTGGCTTTATAAATGATTTCCGTTTTGATTCACGAAAACTTTATAAAGAGAACTCCTCAGGATACGACAATTTTTTTAGCTTCTTAAGTCAATGACCATGCGGCCTTTAATTTTTCCGGCTTCCATTTCTTCAAATATCTTGTTGATATCTTCCATTGGACGAAGTTGACATTTTGGAACAACTTTCCCTTCCGCACCGAATTGGAATGCTTCTGCCAAGTCTTCTCTGGTTCCGACCAATGAGCCGATTACTTGAATTCCGTCCAATACCAAACGTGGAATACTTAAATCCATTGATTCTGTAGGTAATCCAACCGCTACTACTACGCCTGCTGCTCTTACAGCATTTACAGCATCATTAAATGCCGCTTTGCCTACAGCAGTAACAACAGCCGCATGTGCACCGCCTACTTTCTCTTGGACAAATTTACCCAAATCTTCTTTTAAAGGATTTACCACCAAGTCCGCACCGAATTCTTTTGCAAACTCCAGTTGTGCATCATTGATATCAACCGCAATTACTTTCGCTTCAAAGACATTTTTTGCATATTGCAATGCTAAATTTCCCAATCCGCCCAATCCGGAAATCACTACCCATTGTCCCGGTCTGATTTTAGAAACTTTCAATGCTTTATAAGTGGTTACACCGGCACAGGTAATGCTACTTGCCGCTTCGGATGACAATCCTTCCGGTACTTTCACGGCATAGTCCGCCGTTACGATACATTGTTGTGCCATACCGCCATCAACCGTATATCCTGCATTTTTTACAGAGCGACACAGTGTTTCGTTTCCGGACACACAATATTCACAGAAACCGCAGCCTTCAAAAAACCATGCAACACTGGCACGATCTCCTACTTTTAAGGAATTTACTCCCTCTGCGACTTCAATCACACGGCCGATGCCTTCATGACCAAGAGTTACCCCTGTCTTATCTCCAAAATCTGCATTTTTTACATGCAAATCAGTATGACATACTCCGCAACAAATCATTTCCAAAAGTGCCTCGCCATGTCTAAGTGGACGCACTTCCTTTTCTACAACCGCTGCCTTCCTGTCTTTTGTTGCTACTATTGCTTTCATTTTGAATACCTCCATTGATATGATTTTACGCAAATTAGTTATTTTTTTAACGTTTTCAGGTATATTTTACCCAAAGACGTTCTTACAAAACTTTACTTTTCTTGCGCAATCCAAATTATACATCAAATGATATTCATTGTCAATTAGAATTTAGCTTCAAAGAAGGCTTTCACGGTCTTATTTTATATAAAATTATTTATATACATTTTTTTATTCATTTTTATCATTATAAACTTCGTTGTTTTTTTTCACACTGTTGAGCTTTTTGCTTTATCCCAAATAAAGCTTTGAGCGAGTTTATCCGGCACCAAAAGCAATTATTCTGATTTTTAGTAGCTGTAGCCTTTCGCAGCCCAAGGAAATCGTCTATGAAATTCCGGATTTTCCGGTCTTTACAAAGACACAAAAAAATCCTTAGCTCTCCCCTCTCCATCCTGTGGATTCGGCAAAGCTAAGGATTTTTAGTTATCAGATTTTGTTAACTGTTTTATCCCAAAATAAAGATTTGAGCAAATTTAAAGTACACAATCAACGCCAATGTATCTACAATCGTTGTAATAAAAGGGCCGGCCATAATTGCCGGGTCGAGTCGTAGTTTCTTGGCAATGACAGGTAAAATACCTCCGCAAACCTTTGCAATCATTACCACAAAAATCATGCTCAGAGTAACCGTCAAACTAATCATCAGGTCTATTTTTTCAATATAATAAAGGCGAATAAAATTAATCAATGCCATGATTCCTCCCACAATCAGGCTGATTAAAAATTCCCGGTATATAATTTTATAAAAATCTTTCAATTCCAGCTCACCCAATGCCAAACCACGGATTATCAAAGTGGATGACTGAGAGCCGGCATTACCGCCGGTATCCATCAACATAGGGATAAATGCAGTCAATATCACAATGGAGCTTAATACATCCTCATAACGCCGAATAATCAAGCCCGTAAAAGTAGCGGAAATCATCAAGATTAAAAGCCAGACAATTCTTTGCTTGGCAAGGACAAACACATTGGTTTCCAGATAAGGCTCATCCGAAGGCTCCAAAGCATTCATCTTAGCAAAGTCTTCTTCGTTCTCTTCTTCGATAACGTCTAAAATATCATCTACCGTGACGATGCCGACCAGACGGTCTTCTCTATCGACCACAGGCATTGCCAGCAAATCATATTTTTTGAAAAGGGATGCCACTTCCTCTTGGTCACTGAGGGTATGAACTTTGACAACATTGGTATCCATAATGCTTTCAATGGTTTGCTCCGGCCTGGAGAGAATGATTTTTCTGATTTCCAAATATCCCAACAAATGACGATTTTGGTCAATTACATAGAGAACATTTATCGTCTCACTGTCAATGCCGATTTTCCGGATACGCTCTATCGCTTCTTTTACCGTTTGCTCGGCAAACAAGTCAATAAACTCGGTGGTCATAATCGTACCGGCCGAATCCTCCGGATAACTAAGCAGCATATTGATTTCTTTCCGCATTTCCGGTGACGTGTTCTTCAAAATTTTTTTGACGACCACAGCCGGCATTTCTTCAATAAAGTCAACCGCATCATCCAAAAACAGCTCATTGACAATCCGTCCGACTTCCGCCTCACTGATGGATTCAATGATTTTTTGCTGGGTATCGGAATCCACTCTGGAAAAGACATCTGCCGCCAAATCTTTGGGCAATATTCGAAAGGCCACCAATAAATCCTGGTCTGTCAGCTCATCCATCAACTCCGCCACATCGACCGGATTGATTTCCATCAGCATATTATGCAGCTTGGCTCGCTGATTCTGTGCAAGTAAGCTTCTGATTTCTTCCAATTGTATATTTTCCATCGGACTTACCCTCCTTTTCTGTTTCCTTCATATCTTCGACTCCCACAACACTCTGTCTTTATCCGAACTTCTCTTGTCCGGACCACCTCAAAAGAGCAAAACTCATGCTTCATAATTGGCTTAGCCAGTTATCACAAGGCATGAGTCATTTTGCTTAATTCAAGATTTCTTCTTTTACACTGTATGCCATTTTCAGAGCGTGGTCACTGATTCTCTCCAAATGCGATACCGTATCCAGAAACAAAATACTCAAACGGATATCGCAGATACCTGCAATCAGTCTTTCGGTATGGTCTGCACGAATCACTTCTTCCAATTCGTCAATTTCTTCTTCCAAGTCTTCGATTTTAGCAATGTAACTGTAGGTATTGGTTTCTCTCAGTTTTAGTGCCAGTTCGACAATCTCGACCACTTTCTCGAACATCACAGAAATGTCTTCAATTGCTTTTTCACTGAAATTGGCATCGACTTTTGCCGCTTCTCCGGCTATATCGGAAATATCATTGGCATGGTCACCGATACTTTCCAAGTCAATCGCCGCTGAGAAAAGGTCGTTTACCATCATTTTTTGATGCTCGGAGATGGACAAATTCCCTATTTTTACCAGATACTGCGTAATCAAATGATAATATTTAGCGGTGTTTTCTTTTCTTTTATTATTTTGGCTGACATATTCCGCTTTTTGCTGTATCAAGTCCAATGTAGCATAACTCAATGAACCCAAAATATATTCTCCCATATTACCAACTTCTTTAATCGCCGATTGAATTGCAAAGCTCGGACTTTCTAAAATACGGTCATCCAAATGCACCAGTTCCACACTGTCATCTTTTTCATCTTCACCCGGTATCAATTTTTCCGCAATGCGAACCAGTAGACCGGAAAACGGATAAAGCATTACCGTATTGATAATATTAAAGGAAGTATGGAACAAGGAAATTTCGGAGCCATTAATCAAATCGCCACCCAAATCCGGACGAACCCAGCCGAAAAATACCACCGTACCAATCACGAACACCACACTACCGACCACGTTAAATAGCAAGTGAATCATAGCGGCTCTCTTACCGTTTTTACCTGCCCCTACGGAAGAAAGCATAGCAGTAACGGTTGTACCGATATTTTGACCTAATATAATATAAATCGCCGCATTGGTAGGCACCAAGCCTGACATAGCCAGGGTTTGCAGGATACCGACACTGGCAGACGAGCTTTGCACCACTGCCGTTACCACCGCACCGGCAAGTACACCCAAAATAGCATTTTGTCCCAATATGACAAAGGCACTCTTGAAGATTTCAGAATCTCTATATGGGGTAATCACATTTTTCATCAAGTCTAAACCAATGAAAATCAAGCCGAAACCGACAATAATTTCACCAATCAGTTTCTTTTTTTCTGACTTCGTGAAAAAAATTAAAATGGAACCGATACCGATTGCCAATGGTGCCAAGTTTTCAGGATTGAGCACCTTAAACCATTCGGAACTGGAAACAATCCAAGCAGTTATGGTCGTACCGATATTGGCACCCATAATAACCCCTACCACTTGAGAAAGATTCATCAATCCGGCATTGACAAAACCGACTGCCATTACGGTGGTGGCCGAACTACTTTGAATCAAGGCGGTAATTAAAGCCCCGACAACGACACCAAGCAGCTTGTTTTTGGTCAATAAATTTAATAATTCTTTCAATTTGGAACCGGCTGACTTCTGCAAGCCATCCGCCATGGTGTTCATTCCGTAAATAAACATTCCAAATCCGCCTAAAAATGTAAAAACCTGTAATAAAATCTGCATCTTACTCCTCAAATCTCTTTCTAAAATCAGATTTTTGTTTGCCCTATCTTATAAGCTCTGCCTCGCTCCTTCTTTTTTCTTATCCAAAGAGAAGGAGCGAGAAGGATGAAATCAACCTTTTATTTTCGAAGACCGCTAACCACAGCCTTCAGAATTGTCAAAAACTCTTGTATTTCTTCCATCGTTGTATTTTTGCCGATGGAAATTCGCAAATGAGCATTTTCGGGTTTATCCTTCAATGCTTTCATGACATGCGATACCCGGTAACTCCCCGCTTGGCAGGCCGAGCCGCCGGAAATACTGACCCCTTTTAAATTGAGCATGGTAAGAAGTGCCTCCGTCGATACATCCGCTATGGAATAATGATAGATTGCACTGCTTTTCCGCTTGACATCGCCATTCAAATAAAAACCTTCTTGTCCGGAAAGTTCTTTCATAATGTGCTCTCCCAGCTCTTCCTGATGAATCAAACGTTCCGGCATGTACCGAATTGCCTGTTCCACCGCATATCCGAGAGCAACAATCCCCGGAACATTTTCCGTACCGCTTCTTTTACCGCTTTCTTGATGTCCTCCCCAAAATAGCGGTTTCAGCTTTACCGACTTATCAACATAAAGAGCTCCTGCTCCTTTCGGCCCATATAGCTTATGCCCCGAAAGGCTAATCATATCCGCCATACTCGCTTTTACTTCGATTTGTCCGACAGCCTGCACAGCATCGGTATGAAAGAGCACTTCATGACTTCTTGCAATTTTAGAAATGCCTTCGATGTCCTGAATGGTACCGATTTCATTATTTACCGTCATTATCGAAATCAGTTTGGTCTCGGCTGTGATTGCTTTTTCCAGCTCCTCCAAAGAAATTCTTCCACTTCTATCTACTTTCAAATAAGTAATCTCATGGCCTTCTTTTTCCAATTGATGAAAAGCTTCCAGTACCGAATCATGCTCAATTTCGGAAGTAATAAAATGTGCCTTTTCAAATTGCCTTGCATAACCGAAAATCGCCAGATTATTCGCTTCCGTTCCTCCGGAGGTGAAAATAATTTCCGATGGTTTCGCTCCAACAGCATTTGCCACCTGCTTTCGGGCATTTTCCAGTTCATATTTTACTTTTTGACTGTAAAGTGCCGATGGATTATCAAATTGTTCCGTAAAAAAGGGCAGCATGACTTCCAAAACTTCCTTATCCACGGGCGTGGTTGCCGCATAATCCAAATATATTCTTTTCATGCTTTTCTCCATTGTATTTACCGGTACTTATTCGGCCGCTTCCGGCTTTGTTTCCAGTTTCGTAATTACTTTGTCCGCCAAAGCTTTAAACTGCTCCCTAAGCTCTTCATCTCTTTGGTAGACTGTGGAGAAATTTGGTTTCATAGGCAATTCCAGCAACACTTCCAAATTCCTTTTCTCCAAGAATTCATCCAGTTCTTTCGCTTCGTACATATAAATTTTCTCGTCACAATGCGTACAAGAAACATAACTCATATTTTCGACAATTCCCAGTACCGGTACATTCAGATTTTTCGCCATGCCAACCGCCTTCGACACAATCATCGAGACCATATCCTGAGGAATGGCCACCATCACAATGCCGTCTACCGGAATCGCTTGCATAATAGTCATGCTGACATCACTGGTTCCCGGCGGTAAATCAATCACCAGATAGTCCAGCTCACCCCAAATAATATCAGTATAGAATTGCTTGATGGTATTGGTAATCAAAGGTCCACGCCAAATCAAAGGTTTATCTTCTTTATCCATCATTAAATTGATGGACACCACTTTCAGTCCATTTTCCAGGCTTACCGGCTCCAAACCCGTCTTGGTCATCATCATCGCTTCTTTTTCAATGCCCAAAAGCCTTGGAATACTTGGACCGACCAAGTCAGCATCCATAATGCCGACCTTATGTCCCATTTCCTGCAAAGTCATGGCCAAATTGGCCGATACCGTAGATTTGCCCACACCACCCTTACCGGACATAACTACAATTATTTTCTTGAACCAGTTGAGCGGATTACTGGTTATATAATTTTGAAAAGAAGTCGGTCTTGGAACCACTTTCTTTTTATGAATATTTTCTGTCATAACTTCCTCCTAATGATATTCGTTTGCAATTGCTTCATGATTTTATTCCTATATTCTAATCATATTTTATTGCATATCTTTTTTTATTTTAACATATTGAGGTAAAATTGTCGACAGAAAATCTACCTAACTTCTTCTGGTTGCGGTGTACTTGGTCAATTCCACAAAAAAATCTTTTTTGTCAAATACCGATAAGGCATGAATCGCTTCTTCCACCACTTGTTGCAATTTTTCTTTGGCTTTATCCAAACCATAATACGATGCAAAGGTCAGTTTCTGATTTTCAGCATCCGAGCCGATAGGTTTCCCCAGCTCTTCAAAACTTCCCTCCACATCCAGAATATCATCGGCAATTTGAAAGGCCAAACCTAATTTGGAAGCATAAACTTCTAAAGCCTGTCTTTCCTCAGGTCTACATTTCATCATAATGGCTGCCGAAACAATGGCTGCCTCTATCAAAGCAGCGGTTTTTCGTTCATGGATATATTCTAGTGTTCCCATGTCTATTTGCTTCCCTTCGGAAATCACATCTACGACTTGCCCACCAATCATACCTTCCGTTCCGGCTTTTCTACTAATATAAAGAGAGCCTTCCGCCACCGCTTCATCCCTGCTGTCCACTGTTTTTTGAAGCAAAATTTCAAATGCGGTATTTAAAAGTCCATCTCCTGCCAGAATAGCGATATCTTCCCCAAATACCTTATGGTTGGTCGGAACTCCCCGACGAAAATCATCATTATCCATGGCCGGTAAATCATCATGCAATAAAGAATAGGTATGGATATATTCCAATGCACATGCTGAGTCCATATAGTCCTCCGGATTGCCGCCCAGCAGTCGAATCGTTTCCAAATGCAATACCGGACGAAACCTTTTGCCTCCTGCATTCAATGAATATTCCATGGCTTGATAAATGATGTCTTGTTTCTTTTCTTTCTTTTTTTCGATAAAATACAACAGCTCTTTTTCTACTTTCACTTTCGTGGAATTATATTGCTCTTTAAAGTTCATCTTTTCTCCTTGCCTGATACTTTGTTTATCCTTTGCCCGATTCCTGCACAAATTTTACCATTTCTCTGTCTTGCCGTCAATACAGGCAAAACCCCGAAGCCTTAAGACACCGGGGTTTTTATGTTTATTTCACTCTAATTTATTCTTTGCCTTTTTCTCTTTCTTTTTCACGTTCTGCAATTACTTTATCTTGCACTTCCTTCGGTGCTTCTTGATAACGCTCGAATGTCATAGTGTATTCACCACGTGCTTGAGTCATTGAACGTAAATCGGTAGAGTATTCATAAAGCTCTGCATAAGGAACTTCCGCTTCTACTTCTTGTTTGCCTTTTACAGGATTCATACCGAGAATTCTGCCACGACGTTTGTTCATATCGCCAATGATATCGCCCATGTATTCATCCGGGATGGTAACCTTGACATTGGCAATCGGTTCCAAAAGAACCGGACTGGCTTGTTTCATTGCTTCCTTGAAGGCAATGGTGGTCGCAATCTTAAATGCCATTTCTGATGAATCTACCGGATGGTAAGAACCGTCAATCAAAGTAGCTTTGATACCTACTACCGGATAGCCGGCCAGTACACCGGATTGTACCGATTCTTCCAAACCTTTTTCCACTGCCGGGAAATAGTTCTTCGGTACGGAACCGCCGAACACTTCTTCATGGAATTCAAATGGTACTTCTTGGTTGCCGGATGGCTCAAATACCATGATAACATCGCCGAATTGACCATGACCGCCGGATTGCTTTTTGTGCCTACCTTGTACTTGCACTTTCTTGCGAATGGTTTCTCTATATGGAATCTTAGGATTGACCAATTCTACCTGCACATTGTACTTGCCGGCAAGCTTACTGACAACGATATCCAATTGTTGTCCGCCTACACCGTATACCAATTCCTGTCTGTTTTCCTTATCCAGTACCAATTTAATGGTTGGATCTTCTTCCATCAGACGGGCAAGTCCGGCACCGATTTTATCTTCATCGCCCTTGGTCTTTGGCTTAATGGCACGATAGGCAAGTGACTCCGGATAATGCGTTTTTTCAAATTGTACCTTACGTTTTTCACTGCACAGACTATCTCCCACTTTGATGGAATCAATTTTTACAAAGGCACCGATATCACCGGCTCTTAATTCTTCCAAATCCATTTGTTCTTTTCCAAATAAAGTATAGACATGACCTACTTTTTCAACGCTTCTTGTCCGAACATTATATAAAGTTTGATCTCGTTTGATCTTACCGGAATAAACACGGAATAGCGAAATCTTACCCACATAAGGGTCTACGATTGTCTTAAATACGAATACGGAAGCAGGGTCATCCGGATTGCAGTCCACTTGGACTTCTTCTTTGGTGGTGACATCCGTTGCCGGTACAGAAGGTTTTTCTTCTTTTGGACTTGGCAAATATTTTTCAAAAGCATTCATCAGTACTCTGACACCGGTAGTTTTTAAGCTGTCACCACATAGTACCGGAACAAGAGTTCTTTCAATTACCCCTTTGCGAATGGCATCTTGAATTTCATCTACGCTGAACTCTTCGCCTTCAAAAAACTTTTCCATCAGTTCATCACTGGTTTCTGCAACTGCTTCTAAAATCATTTCTCTGACCGGAGCAATCACATCTTCCATTCCTTCCGGGATTGGAACGGTTTCTACAGTATTATTTACAAAGCGTCTGGCTTCCATTTTTGCCACATTGACAAAGCCGACAAACTTCTCATTTTCATAAATCGGAACTTGGATTGGAGCAATTGATTTTCCGAAAGTTTCTTTTAACTTCTCCAAAACAGTTTGTAAGTTGGCATTTTCATCGTCCATGCCGGAAACATAAATCATTTTTGCAAGATCCATTTCTTCGGCATATTCCCATGCCTTTTCGGTACCCACTTCTACACCGGAGCGTCCGGAAACAACAATAACCGCAGAATCCGCTACACGAGCGGCTTGTTTTACTTCTCCCGCAAAATCAAAATAGCCCGGAGTATCCAAAATATTTAATTTGCACTCTTTCCAGTCAAAAGAAATTAAAGACGTACTAATCGAAAATTTTCTCTTGATTTCTTCTTTATCAAAGTCGGAAATAGTATTTCCGTCTGTGACGCTTCCTTGTCTTTTGGTAAGACCGGTTACATAAGCCATAGCTTCCGCAAGGGTGGTCTTACCACTATTGCCATGACCCATAAGCACAATGTTTCGGATGTTATCAGTGGAATAAGTTTTCATAAGTCGTCCTCCAATTCTTTATAGTGAGTGTCATTTCGAATGAGCCCCTCGGCTTCATTCAATATAAATAGTTAACTTTGGTTAAATCCCAAAGATGCATTGGTAAAAATAGTTACTTTAAAAATGTTTTTTTTCATTTTTTAGTAATATAGTATAATATTCTTTCTTTCCACCGAAAATCCTTTTATCATTTTATTATTTTTTTTATAATTTTTATTTTATATTTTCATCTTCTCTCACAAACCTTCTATATCCATAATTTTTCATGAAATGGTATCAAAATAAGACCGTATTTTCGGAAAAGTTTTTCTCCGAAAACACGGTCTTATTCTTTATTCTTACTATTTATCCTTTCACCGGCTCAAGCTCTTTTAAAATGCTTTTTTGTTTTACCGGCCCTTTCCCTCTTTGCACACTCCCTCTGTTGTTCTCTTCCTTTCCGCTACGCGGAATATTTCTGCCAAATGGATTGCTGTTATTAACTTTGGAGTTATAAGTCTTTATCTGTCTGGACCAAATAAAAATGTTGTTAAACTGAATATCCATATTCAACCTCCTTTAAATCCCTTCTATACATTATATCGGATTCTTTTTCAATTCATTGACCTATATCCTGCAAATATTTCCTGTTACTTTCTTACTACTTTTTATTTTATTGCCAATGTTTTTTCTTTTGACGCAAACCAAAATTCTTTGAAACTTAAAAATCGAGCGAATTATAGAACACTCCCAACTATTGACAAAAAGCCGACATAAAAAGGAGCTTACAATCATCATTGATTGCAAACTCCCAGCTTTTATCCTACTTGTGTTTCTTCCGTCGCCGGTTTTGGTGCTACGACTTTCTTCACTCTGATTTTTTCCGTAATGATTTGTCTTGGACAAACCTTGACACACATATTACATTGTTTACATTTGTCATAGTCTACATGAGCAATATTGTTTCTGACATAAATGGCATCAAATTTACATTCTTTCACACATTTACTACAAGCAATACAGCCCACACTACAAGAATCCATAACCTCTTTTCCCTTGGAAAACGAGCGGCAGCGGACTCTGACTTTTTTATCATCGGGAACAATTTCAATTAATTTTTTCGGACAAGCGGTCACGCATTTACCGCAGGCCACACATTTTTCCGAATTGACAACCGCAATTCCGTCAATAATATCAAGAGCTCCGAATTCACATGCCTTCACACAAGAGCCTAAACCGATGCAGCCGAATTCACAGGATTTCGGGCCGCCTCCCGGAAGATATGCCGCATCTGCACAGCTTTGAATGCCAATATATTGATATTTTTGCTTGGCATTTTGGCAAGTGCCGTTGCACATAACAAAGGCTACCTTTTTGGCACCGGCTTTGGCTTCAATTCCCATAATCTTAGAAATCATTTCCAAGGTTTTGGCGCCGCCAACCGGACATAAATTGATGTCTGCTCCTTCTTCCACAATAGCTTTGGCATAGGCATCACAACCCGCCTTTCCGCAAGCGCCGCAATTTGCACCGGGCAATGCTTCTCTTACTTCCGGCACCAGAGGATTGACTTTGACCGCAAACACTTTGGATGCCACACCAAGTCCTGCTCCAAATACTAAGCCGAGTCCACCTATGACCGACATAGTAATCAATACTTCGTTCATATTAACCTCCCTTACTTAGCAAAACCATTTTTCTCGAAATGATAGCTATTTTATCAAACCGGTAAAACCGAAAAATGCAATTGCCATCAAACCTGCTGTAACCAGTACAATTGGATAACCTTTAAAGGACTCCGGAATATCATTGTATTCCATTTTTTCTCGGATTCCTGCCAGCAGCACAATGGCTACCAAAAAACCGATTGCCGTTCCTACACCGTTGACCGTTGCACGAATCAAATCATATTTTTCTTGCATATTAATTACCGCCACACCAAGTACCGCACAGTTGGTGGTAATCAGAGGCAAGTATACGCCAAGTGCCTGATAAAGCGATGGACTGGTCTTTTGAATAATCATTTCCACCAGTTGCACCAAAGAGGCAATAACCAATATAAATACAATATTGTAAAGGTATTCCAGTCCCAGTGGCTTTAAAATCAAATTATATGCCAAATAAGTCATCACAGACGCAAGAGTAATAACGAATGTGACTGCTACTCCCATTCCTATGGAAGTTTCTATTTTTTTGGAAACCCCCAAAAACGGGCAAGTTCCTAAAAATCGTGTCAAAATAACATTATGTACAAAGACTGCGCCAATAAAGAGTAATACATATTCTGTCATTCTGCTGCCACCTCTTTTCTTTCCACTTTTGCACGTTTTCTCTTTTTCATGTAATTATAAACGGCAAGCATTGCTCCCAATGCCATAAACGCTCCCGGAGCCAGCAAGAAAATGGTAATCGGCTGATAAATGCTTTCCGGTAAAATGGTATAGCCGAAAAGTTGTCCGGCACCAAGGATTTCACGAATGGAGCCAAGAATACTGAGTGCCAAAGTAAAACCGAGACCCATAAATACACCATCTAAAGCAGACGCAAGAACTCCGTTTTTGGATGCATAGGCCTCCGCTCTGCCAAGTACGATACAGTTTACTACAATTAAAGGAATAAAGAGTCCCAAAGAATCATAAAGACTTGGGATAAAGCCTTGCAGCAACAAATCCAGCATGGTTACAAAAGTTGCAATTACAACAATAAACGCCGGTATCCTCACCTTGGCCGGAATGATTTTCCGCAGCATGGAAATTACCAGATTGGAGCCAAAAAGCACAACCGTGGTCGATAATCCCATACCGATTCCATTGATTACAGAGCTTGTGACTGCCAGAGTCGGACACATACCAAGCACTTGCACAAAAATCGGGTTGTCATCAATAATACCTGCTTTTAATCTATCTTTTACGATATTCATTTAATTGCCTCCTTTCAGCTGATTGTTATAGTATTCAATCGCTTCATTTACGGCATCAACCACTGCCACTGTGGTAATCGTCGCGCCACTTAAGGCATCTACATTTTGTCCTTCATTGCTGCCTTTTACAACAGTAAGCGTTTCCGCAAGTTTGCCTTTTAAGCTATCTTTAAATTTGTCTTTATCCGCATTGGCACCCAATCCCGGTGTTTCCGAATGGGTTACCACATCAATACCGCTGACCTTACCTTCCGCATCAATGCCAGCTACCAATACTACAGCACCGCCATAGCCTTTATTGGTAAGCATAAAAGCATATCCTGCCGGACTGCCGTCTTCTTTTTTGGCTTCAAAGACATCGGTAATACGTTCATAGTTTTCTGGACTAACCATCTCGATTTTTTCAAATGTAGCATTCGGCAATACGCTTTGCAGCGCTTTATCTCTTTGAATAATCTTTTGTGCCGCAATCGGCTCTACGGTCAGAGAATTGACGACACTTAACAGCATCCCTGCCACTGCTGTAATAGCAAACAAAATCAAGGTATTTTTTATAATTAAGAAGATTTCCGATTTCGAATTTTGATTTACTGTTTCTTTGCTCATTTTTTCTCCCCTCCAAAAGATGTCGGAATTAAATAATGATCAATCAGCGGAACAAACAAGTTCATAATCAGAATTGCAAAGCTGACACCCTCAGGATAACCGCCAAATAAGCGAATAATCGCTGTCAAAAGGCCACAGCCTACTCCCATGATGATTTGGCCTTTTCCGGTCATTGGCGATGTGGAGTAATCGGTTGCCATGAAAAAGGCACCCAGCATCAAACCGCCTCCGGTAAGGTGCAATGCCAAATAATTGATATCCCACGCACTCTGACCAAAAACTAATATCATCAAAGAAAATGTCGCTATGTAGCTGACCGGAATATGCCAGGTAATCACCTTGCGATAAAGCAGGTAAACTCCGCCCAGTATCAAGGCAACCGCCGACACTTCGCCGATACATCCGCCTACAAAGCCGATAAAGGTGTCCCAAAGGGTAATTTCCTTTTGAAACATAGCCAGTGCAGCTGAACTTGTGGTATCAATCACACCGTTGATATAGTTATTTCCACCCTTAAGCAATGCCAAAGGTGTGGCACCGGATACTCCATCAATCGATGTAAATCTTCCGGCTTGATTGATTACCGGCCAAGTTGTCATATAGCTTGCAAAGGATACCACCAAAAATGCTCTAGCACCCAAAGCCGGATTCATAAAGTTTTGTCCGAGTCCTCCATAAAGTTGTTTGATAACGACAATGGCTACAAAACTTCCCAAAATCGGAACAAAATAGTAATTTCCGGATGGCAAATTCATACCGAGTAACAAGCCGGTTACCACCGCAGAATAATCTTGTATCGTGCTCGGTTTTTTCAGTAGTTTTTGATACAGGTATTCAAAAAGCACTGCCGAGCCAACTGCCAACGCAACATTAATAACGGCATTTAAGCCGAAAATATAAAAACCCCACAAAGTAGCCGGCAACAAAGCAATCACTACATCACGCATGATACTTTTGGTACTGGCATTATCTCTGATATGCGGAGATGACGATACATAATTCAACATATTCCTACCCCCTATCCTTTTTTCTTTGCCATGATTGCACGTTTTTTGACTCTGATTGCATGTACCAAATGTCTTTTGGCCGGACACACATAAGAACAAGAACCACATTCTATGCAGTCCAGTCCATGATAGCGTACAAATCTGTCTTCGTCATTAAATCTTGCAAAGCGATCCAGCTCCAGCGGCAACAAATTCATAGGGCAGGCTCTGGTACAACGCCCACAGCGTATACAAGCACTTTCTTCGCAAATACTTGCTTCTCTTTCTGACAAAAGCAAAATACAGGAAGATGTCTTCATGACAGGTACATCATAATCAAACATGGCAAGTCCCATCATAGGGCCGCCATTGATTATCTTGACCGCATCTTCCGGATGACCGCCGGCCATTTCTATAATTTGACGATAAGAGATCCCCAATGGAACACTTAAGTTCATAGGTTTGTCAAATTTATCTCCGGAAAGGGTAATAATTCTACGCAACAGCGGACCACCTTTAAAGATGGCTCTGCCAATGGCAACGGTAGTATCTACGTTGTCTACAATACATCCGATATCTGCCGGAAGTTTACCGCTTGGCACGATTCTTTTGGTAGCGGAATAAATCAATTGTTTTTCCGCCCCTTGAGGATATTTGGTTTCCATCACGCAAATTGACATTCTGTCAAAGCCTTTGATTTCATTGGCAATGGCCTCAATGGCATCCGGTTTATTGTCTTCGATACCGATAATACCCTGTGCATCCGGAAATAATTTGAGCAACACTCTAAGACCACGAATCAACGCATCCGGTTTTTCCAGCATAATTCTATGATCCGAAGTCAAATATGGTTCACACTCTGCACCATTAATTAAAATGTATTCAATTTTCTTATCTGCAGGTGGATTTAATTTGATATGAGTCGGAAACCCTGCTCCTCCAAGACCGACTATGCCGGCTTCCCGAATTAAATGCAAGATTTCTTCTTTGCTTAGCTCTTCTAAAGGTTTTGTCTCCATCCAAACACGCTCAAAATTGCCATCATTTTGAATAATCACGGCTTCACCCTTATTTCCGTTTGGCTGTATGACTCTGGCTATTTTTTTTACGGTACCGGATACCGTGCTGTGAACCGGCACGGATAAAAATGCATCACTGTCGCCGATTTTTTGCCCCACTAAAACCTTGTCGCCTACTTTTACCAACGGTTTACAAGGCACTCCGATATGCTGTTGCATCAAAATGGTCACAGTTTCTCCCGGAATTACCTCTTGAAGCGGGATGGATTTCGTTAATTCTTTCGAATAGCGGGGATGAATTCCCCCAAGAAATGTGTTTGCCACCTAAAATTCGCCTCCTAACCTGATTTACCTTAAACGCCTAAAATATCATATAAACATATACTTCTTTTTTATTTCATTTTATTCGTTTACCCTTTTTTAATATATATAATTTTTATGCTTTTTTCAACTTTTGATATTTTTTTAACAATCGCTCCTATATTTTAACCCCTATTATTCACGTGCCCAAAAGAATTGTATACAGAATACACAAAGACAATCCTTAAATTTTTGTTTATTTTTTATCTCTCATCCTATTTTTTTCGTTAAGAAAATAACTAAAGTAAATAGAAGCTTAAGTATTCACCTAAGCTTCTCCTTCTTTCTTATGAATATGATTGTGCAGATGCTCCATACAGTATTCGTGATAGCCTTCACAGGAAGAGCAATAACGAAATTCCAAATCTGCAGCATCCCGCTCGGTTCTTCCACATACTTCACAGCAATGCAGTACATTTCCGGGTTTCCCGTAGTTGGGATTGGTATATACCTTGGCCTTAAATCCGGCTCTTCTCTTCCCTTGACTATTGCTGCGAAACACCGATTTTCTTCTGCGATTTATCAGGCGGTCTATCACCAGACTTTTTCCAAAGAACAAAATGAAATTAATCATTCCCGTAAAAATCAGAATTTTAATATAGAAATTCCCCATGACAAAGCTCGCCAAGAGTAAAGCACCGCTTAAAAATGCCATATACTTGATTTTGACCGGAAGAATCATCATTACCAAAATCAAATCATCAGGAAAGTAGTAGGCGTAGGCAAAAAAGATTGCCGAATTTAGATAATCTCCTGTCACAGGAACTCGAAAGACCACTCCGAAGAAAATGACACCGAGCATTCCCACCAAATAATATATGGTGAAGGCAAAAGAGCCCATTGCCATCTCTGTTTTTCTCCCAATGCTGTAGTAAAACATAAAAATCAATGCGGCAATCACAACATTCCATACCGAGCCGCCGAAGATTGTCGGCGGAATAAAGACAAAGCTAAAGATTCTCCAAACCTGTCCTCTTAAAATCAAATTCCAATCAAATGCCAGTGCTTTATCCATATCCACATTCAATACCATTTGAATGATGTATACAAAAGCATTGCCCAGTACAATGTAATGCATTAAACCGGGAATTGTCAACCAGCCTATTTTACGTTCCAGTTTATCTAATAAATTCATAGTCACCTTCCACTTTACTTGTGTCATATGGCAATGTAAAAAGCTATATTTTTTGATAGACAAGTATCAAAAGAATATAGCTCCAAACAACATTTTCAATAATCTTTATCCTTCTACTTCCTCTGATTCACAATCACAAGCTACATCTTCGCAGCAGCAACCGCAAACTTCTTCCATATCGTTTTTCATTGCACTTTCATAAATGATACGAATTGCAGAAGCGGTAGCTCTGTAATCAATGTATAAAGTAAATTCTTTTTCCACTTCCTCATTGAGGATTTCTTCCACCACAATATTACTCATGGTATTGTTTCCGTCCAAAATAACTCTGCACTCATCCGGAACCAAAATATCTACAGAACTTCCCAGCGCAAAAACGTTCAAGTAAACTGACGGACTTTCCGGATGAACCCCGATAAAGTTCAATTTTGTGCAAGCCCCAACAGAAGCAACGGAATCATCTTCAAAATCCGAACTATAGTACAAGGTTTTGGATTTTCCTACAACCAGCTCATTATAAAAAACCTTCAATTCCTCATATTTTTTATAGGCATAAGTCCCTGCTCCCACTGCAGCACCAAATAATAATGCTCTCTTTAAACCTTTTAATTTCATTTTTTTCTCCTTTCGTTTTTCATCCGATATGTTCCCTTTGATGGAGGTGAGGGGAATCGAACCCCTGTCCAAAATCCCATTCATTAGAGCTTCTCCCATTACAGTCTTTGCTTTTTCATTCCCTCCATAAGCCGTTCAAAGACAAACTGCCTACTTCAGTAGCTTCATCATTCTTCCTCACCGTCAAAGCTTTCGATGTGAAGTTCCTCACCTGTATGATGCCCGCTTCCCTATCAGTGAGCGAATAGGACGGACAGCCGCCTAACTAGGCAGCGAATGCTAAATTATCTTCAGCGTTTAATTTTAAGTTTCGAGTTTTAACGTAGCCCCGAACTACGAATGGCTTCTCTAACTGCAAAAACCCTGTCGAATCCAAGACACCCCCGAATTCTTAAAGCTTTATCTTGAAATTACGTTCCGCCATACGCTTTACTTCTTTCTTCTTGAGGTCTTCCCTCTTATCATAAAGCTTTTTACCCTTGGCCAGACCGATTTCCAACTTAATCAAGCCGTCTTTCAAGTATATCTTGAGCGGCATCAGAGTATAACCGTCCACTGTTACCGCACCTGCCAAAGCATTGATTTCCTTGCGATGCAAAAGCAGCTTTCTGGTACGAAGGGGATCTTTGTTGAAAATATTGCCTTTTTCATAAGGAGTAATATGCATTCCGACGATAAATACCTCACCATTGATAATCTTGATGTAACTCTCCTTAATTGAAGCTTTTCCCATACGAATTGATTTTACTTCCGTACCCACGAGCTCAATTCCGGCTTCATAATTTTTTTCTATAAAATAATCGTGATATGCCTTTTTATTCTGGGCAAGAAGTTTATATCCACTCATTTGTTTCACTTTCTATCCTTCGTAATTTTTGGTCGTACTATATAGATTATAACACAAATCCCGCCAAGCGCAACACCGGATAGTCATTTTTCTATTAAATCTTTGTAACAAACTTGACAACTATAGATTATCTGCCCTCTTTCCGGTATTCTCTTCTCATTATTTACGCTACTTTCCATTCAAAGTTTTATTTAAACAGCTACTTTTCCTTTGGTTGCAGACTTTCTCTTAGCAATGGGAAAGGCAGAATCGCTTCCGCTTTTCTGCCTTTCTTCTTTAAGTTTGCCTTGTGCGAACCGTTCCATAGATATTCGCCCTTCTTCGACGATTTTCTCTACAAAGCTTCCTTATTTCACTTGTTTTTATGTTGTATTATTTCTTCTTTTTCCGCTTCATCGCTACACCAAGTCCAAGTAAGCCGCCACCCAATAACCGGAATAAACTGCTTGCCACACCCGATGTCTTAGGTAATTCCGGTTTGCCTTGCGGAATCGGATCTTCTTTTATCGGTTCATCTACCGGTGGTGTACCTTCACCCGGCAATACCGGTTTTTCCGGTTCTTTTGGTGTTTCCGGTTCTTTTGGCTTCTCCGGATCGGTCGGTCCTTGCGGAACTTCATTTTCGTCTATCGG
>JAUMXK010000003.1:48926-57930 GCA_030535295.1 Eubacteriales bacterium
GGTTTTTCCGGCTCTTCCGGTACATACGGTGTCAATGGCTCTTCTACATAGTAGTTTCTTACCTTGACTTGGTTGGTACCGTTATCCGTGATAAAGATGTTGTAAGAGTTGAGTGAGTAGGTCGTCAAATCTACCGCTGGTGTAAAGCTGATTGCATTTGCACCGATCTTGGTTTCAAAGACATAGTACTTCAATTCTTCTCCTGCATCATTTTTTTTGCGCAGATTGGTGAAAGTTCCTTCAAAATTGTTGGCTTTGCCCAAAATCAAAGGTTCTTTGACCACTTTTACCAGGGCTCCGTTTTCCAAAACATACAGGGAGATTTCTACATCTTCGATTCTTCTGTCCGCTACTCCTGTCCAGTCTTTCTTCACATGAACATTGACCTTTTCACTCTCAGGAATGGCGCTTTCATGCAAGTTCTTGATGTAGACATTGTCGCCCTCTGTCACAATCTTGATTTGATATTCTCTAAAGTGATAATCTGTCAAGTTGATATCCGGGGTAAAGACAATGCTTTCTCCGCCAATCTTGGTTTCAAAGACATAGTATTCCACCAAGACTTTTTGGTCTGCCGGTTGTCCCAATGGCAAGGCCTCATCTTCTAGTGTCGTTTCTTCTTTGTCTTCTGCCTTGGTATCTTCGCTTTCGGTATCAGAAGGAGTATTTTCCTTCTTCTCACCGGTTTCAGTGTCAGATGGAGTGTCTTCCTTCGTATCACTGTTTTCGGTATCAGACGGAGTATCTTCCTTCTTCTCATCGCTTTCGGTATCTGCAGGAGTATCTTCCTTCTTCTCACCGGTTTCGGTATCGGTCACTTCGGTTCCTTCTTGCTTAGTTTCCGGAGCTTTGTCTTCTCCAATCACTTCCACAGTTCCGGTTCCGCCTTGTCCTATGCTTCCTTCTACGGTGTCTTCCGCATTGGTATTGTCTTCGGTCGTGCCTTCTGCCTTATCTCCCTCTCCCTTACCCTCTTCGGTTGCTTCTCCTTCGGTATCCGTTCCGTTATCCACATTGGTATCTTCGCTTGGATTTTCGGCAGGAGTACCGGTTTCGGTTGCTTCTCCCTCTGTTTGGGTTTCGGTTTGAGTTTCGGCTCCTTCTGTTCCTTCGGTATTTTCCGTTGTTTCGGTCGCTTTTCCATTTGGAGCACCAGACGGAATACCTTCGTCTGTAAGTTCTTCTTCTACACCCAGTTGGTCGATAGGAAGCGATGCACCCTTCTTATTCGCATACTTCGGAAGGTCGCTAAAGACTCCTACCCAGTTGTTGTCCTTATTTAAGGTCAAGGTCTTGCCGGTCGATACCAGATTGCCTTGTTCATCCCGGATGTAAAGCTCAACTTCCACTTCTTTTTGATGTTCTTCTGCTGTCGTTCCCCAGAACTTCGCTACCCGAATATTTCTCTTATCCGGATCGCTTGGTTGTACTACTTCCGTCACTCCATTGGTGATGGTCACTTCGGCCGTGCCCGTCACATCACTTTGACTGGTCGTGACTTCAAATACCTTATGCTTGTATGGATAGGTATAATCCATTGGTAAGCTGATGGCTTCTCCATTGATATTTTCTTCTACCACACGATAGCTAATATACTTACCGTCTGCCCATCTTGGCAAATCGGTCTTTGTTTGCATCCAACCATTGCTTTCATTTAAGATAAACTCTTCCAGTTTCTTAAAGTTCGTTGTTCCGTCTTCGAAGGAGTAAAGGGCAAACTTCACGCTTTCTCTGAGCAACATAGGGAACTTATCATCCCATGCTTTCTTCATGGTGATATCAAGATACTGAACATTGGTAAAGATAAGTTTACCATTATCCGTACTTTCGATTAATTGATACTTGGTTTCATAAATCTTGAAGATGCTGTTTGGTGCAATCACTTGTGTCACTTCGTTCGCATCATTGACTAATACTTCCTTCACGGTGTAAGTAATCTTATCACCGGCTGCCGTATGGGTTGGCAAGTTTTCAAGCTTGGTCTTCCATTCCCCATTTGCCAGCGGAAGCTTAATCAATTGAATTGGTACGGTGGTCACATCCGGATTTGCCACATCATAAAGGGCTAAGGTCGCACCGTTGGCGGTTTGTCCTTTCCATACCTTTTCCACTTCGATTTCACTTAAGGCGGTGTTGGTAAACTTATGAACATCTCCTGTCACTTCGATTGCCACTTGATAGGAAATACCACCCAGGATGGCTTTGGTAATTCCTGCCGGTACCGGTATCACCGGTGTACCGTCTTGACTCAGCTCTCTGACGACATAAGCAATCGCATTGCCATCTTCGTCATAGACAAAGACATCGTTAAAGGTATTGGTCCAAACACCATTTTGTAAGTCGGCTGCTGTCAAGGTCAATTTCTTGATTTGGACATCCTCTTTGTATAAGCCGAAGCTCACTTCGTCTGCCGCTGTGCCAACCCAAGCTTTTTGTACGGTAATATCCTTGACTTTGCTATTGGTTACGGTAAAGGTAATGGTATTACCGGTCACTTCTTTCTTGATTTCGCCGAATTGTTTATAGCCCTCTATCGCTTCTTCTACAAGGCTATATTCTACCAATTCGCCATTTTTGTACTTGCTGAAATCACCGACAAATGTGCCTTCACTTTCATTTTGAGTCAGGCTTAATTCCGTCACGGCATTGTTGCCATAGAGTTTAAAGCTTGCTCCATTTGGTGATGCATCATCTCCAAGCCACTTCTTCACTACTTTGATGGTCATTTTTTCGACATTGGTATTGGTGACAACAACGGTACCCAATACATCGGCATAACCGACTTCATATTGGTCTGCATCCACTGCTTGCCCACCAATCAATGTTTCTTTTACCGAATAGCTGTAGCTTTCACCAGCTGCATTAAACTCATCAAGATCCGTAAAGATACTATTCCAATTTGGAGCTGCAAGCTCTAATATCTTGCCTGCTACCGGTACTTCATCGGTCGTTGCGGTCTTTGCATAAAGCTGAACGGTGACAGTTTTCTTTTCCGCATCCGGAGTATTGGACCAGTCTTTTCGTACTGCCAGTTCGGTCTTTGGTGATGTAAAGGTATTGATGATAACAATTTCCTTTTCACCGGCT
Organism: Eubacteriales bacterium; assembly: GCA_030535295.1. GTDB lineage: Bacteria > Bacillota > Clostridia > Lachnospirales > Vallitaleaceae > W11650. The sequence goes on from JAUMXK010000003.1 coordinate 52,014, forward strand.
CCTGCTTGGTGATGAACTCTCGCCGTAAAGTTGGCCGGTACATCAATTTCTTCTACCGAATAGGTTACTTCTTCATTGTTGAAGTATTTTGGTAATCCATCGACAACCAGTGTCCAGCCATCGGCTTTCTTCAAGGTAAGAGTGGTTTCACCGGCGTATCCCGATCCCTTCAGCACTTCTGCCAGGTCAAGCTTGCCGCCAGTACCTAGTGCTACAAGTTTCACGGTAATGCTTTCCGGTACTTGGCTCTCGCCACCTTGCCAGCTCTTTGTAATGCTAATGCTGCCATCTCCCTTGAGTTCCTTATTGGTATTGGTAAAGGTATAGCCAGTAGCCAAATCTCCCGTTCTTTCGGAAGTATAACCCGAATTAGCCACTTCTACATCGTCAATCTTGGTTTCTCTCACTTCTTTGTAAGCAATTCTTTCGCCACTTGAAGCATCAAAAGTCGGAACTTCGAACTGACCGGTCCAAGTATCACCATTTTGATTCTCCAGAGTTAAACTTGTATAGACATTGCCATTTTCCAGTAATAAGTCAAACTCAGCTTTTGTACCAATCTTGCGAACCCATTTCTTGGTTACCGGAATGGTTGTCTTAGCTTGACTAATATTGGTAATCTTAAACTTATTGGTTTCCGGATTTTCAATCTTGAGCGTATAGGTATGACCGTTTATGGTAATGCTTCCGTTCTCAAAAGCTACATCCGTATCGTCCAGTTCTTTGACCGTATAGACAATCGGCGTGATTTGTCCCATATCGGTGTTGGTCACTATGACACTGGCATCGTATTTTGGCAATTCTTTGCTACCAATCCACTTGCCGCTTGCATCTTTGGTAATTGTTAAACCATCCGCTAATGGCTTACCATCTGCCAGGATTTGTACCTTGACACTGTCTTGCTCTTGTCCGACAAAGACTTTTTCCACTTCCAGAGTAATCTTATGTTCCGGAATGTTTGGCTCTACGGTATTGGTGAAAGTAAAGCCGTCTTCCATGGAACCGGTCTTTTGCGAATCAAAGCCTGCAAGTCTAAGTTCCTTCACATCGTATGTGTAAGCGGTCGCAGTCGCATCGTCCATCTTCTTCAGTCCGGTAAACTTACCTGCCCAATCATTTTGTTCATTCAGGACAAGAGTTTCACCGGTTTCACTACCATTTCTAAGTAATGCTACCGTCACAGAATCTGTCTTGTAGCCCTTCCAAACCTTTTTGACACTGACTTCTACGGTATCATTATTCTTGTAGGTATTGGTGATGGTAAAGAGATTCTTGTCATTTTCATTTTGGTTGTTACTGTCATCGACAATCACAGGATTTGGATAATTGTCTATTGCTTTTTCAGTGACAGTATAAACAATCTTATCCGTGTTGCGATATTCCGCAAGACCGGTGAAGCTATGCTTCCAGCCTTCACTTTCCTTTAAAGTAGCGGTTTGTGCCGGTACGACAATATCATCTCCCACCTTACCGACCAAGGTAATGGTCACTTCTGTCACATCGGTCTTGGCAGGCTTCCAAATCTTTTCTACGGTGATATCTCTGGTCTTCGTGTAACGGTTGACAAAGAGATAAGAGCCGTCATTTTGTGGCAGTGCATTTACAGCAGTGTCATTATTGTAGTTTGTAATCGCATCTTCTTTTACTGTGTAATGGATGATTTGACCATTTTCCCGTTTTGCAAGCGGTGTTCCGTTTGCATCTTCGGTAAAGACTACAGAGGTATTTCCACTGATTTCCTTGGTGGCAAGAACAGCTCCGTCCTTCATCAGATGTACCGTTGCTTTGGCTGCCGGTCCATCTTGCCATTCTTTGGCTACCTTTACGGTAGTGGTTTGAATGTTCTTATTGGTCAGAGTGACCACCACTTTGGCTTCTTCTGCTGTTCTTTCAATGGTTAATTCATAATCTTCTTGTGCGATTTGATAGGTATCTTTGTTGTCTTTTTGGTTTTCCGCATCCAGAGCGATGTCTGCTACCTTGGTTTCAAAAACGTAGTAAGCAAGAACATTGCCGGCTGCATCAAACTTCGGTGCCGTAAAGGTATGTGTCAGAGCTGCAGCGGTTAGTGTAGCTTTTTGCTCCGGAACGGCCTTTACGATATCTTGACTACCGTTCAGATTTTGAACATAAAGAGTGACTTCTACATCTCTTTGATGTTCTGCCGGTGCATTAACCCAAACTTTGTTGGCAATAATGCTGACAGTTTCGATGTTCTTATTGGCGAAGCTGACTTGTGGTTGTTCCGAATCTACCTTTTGAGCAGGAATTTCTTCATAACCTTCCAATTTAGCTTCTTTGACATAGTATTCCACCAGCACGCCGTTTTCATATTTGGCAACCGGTGCAAAGGTGAGTTTCGCTTCACCGGCGGTCAATGTCTTTTCTTCTACCTTTGTAGCTGTTGGCACATCTGGATTGCCTTTATATAAGGTAAACTTGACATCCTTCTTTGGACCATGCCAGCTCTTTTGTACTTCTACTGTCACTTTCTCTTCGTTGGTATTGACAATGGTCAAACCATTTTCGGTATGACTATAACCTGCTTCTGCCGGTGTCTTGCCATTGATAGAGATTTCTTTGACGGTATAGGTATAGGCTTTGCCTTGATCATCAAACTTCGGTACGGATAGAGTCTTGACAAATCTTTCTCTTGCCGCATCATAATCTGCCTCACTTAAAGTAATTTGGCTACTGAATGGTTGCGCCACAGCAGTTCCGGATTGTTGATACAATTGAACAACCACTTGCGCTACATCTATCAATGCCTTTGGAGTATTCTTCCATTCTTTGACAATGGTGATGTCTTTCTTTTCCGTATTCCGGTTGGTCAATAAGAAAGCTTTGACTATCTCATTCCAGATCGGTTCGGATACTAATTCAAAATCAACACCCAATTCTTCAACAAGCTTGTACTCAATTTCTTTACCACTAGGCGTAGAGCCATCCGTTCTTTGCACATCATAGCGAAGCAAACCTTTAAACTCTGTTTGATATAGGCCATTGCTATCCGGTGTTTCCGAAATTGTCTTAGTCGACTTATAAACTTCGGCACCATCGACAGTTCCTGTTAAAGTTACATTTACAGCTTTGGCATCTCCCAGCCAGGTCTTAATGACCTTGCGGGATGTCTTTTCAAAGGATGTATTGATAACGGTCAATCCATTATAGCTTACCTCATAATCCTTTGGTACTTGTGTTTCGATTGCTCTAAATTCATAGGCTTTTCCTTGGCTGTCCGTTTGTGGAACGTCTTTCCAGATATAATTCCAGGTATTGGCATTTTCCTTGACCGCTGCCGGGCTACCTGTCCAGTCTGTCCAATCCGCTTCATTGTTGGAGCCTGCCACTCGATATTGCAAGGTCAGGTTGACCACAACATGTTCTGCTTCTGTTCCGCCAATCCAAATCTTCTTGGCATGTACATCGGCTTTCTCCGCATTAAATGTATTGGTAACAATGATGCCATTGACATTGGTCGTAACCAAGGTGTCAAAGAGAGCTACCGGCACTTCGGCAACGGAATACTTCACTTCTTGATTGTTGTAGTATTTTGGTAAATTGGTGTAAACATAGTTCCAATATGGGTGGCTCATTGTTTGTGACTTTTCCGGAGCGTTAGCCCAACCGGCAAGCACTTCATCAATCACATCCGCAGTGTCTGTACCGACTGTTGCCTTCAAGGTCATTCGAACACTATCCGGACGTTTGGTTTCACCATCCACCCATGCTTTTACTACCGTAATATCTCTTGCTTCTTTGTTGGTATTGACTACTTTGTAGCAATAGCCCAGTTGACCGACTTGCTCAACAGTGCATACATAGCCATTTACATTGGCAATGTCCTGACCATTGATTTTGGTTTCTTTGACCCAGAACTTATATTCTCTGCCGTCGGTTTGGTCATACTTTAAGACAGAGATAAGCTTACTGAACGGATGATTCTCCCACTCTGCATCATTTTGGCTTAGAGCAATCGGTGCTACTCCCGGAATCGGATTATTTGTACCTCTTTCTAAAAGAAGCACTTCCGCACTGTCACCGATTCGGCGTTCCCATTCTGTTCTTATTTTGACAGTTACTTTTTCTTGGCTGATATTATCTATCCTAATTTCGGAATTACCCATAGAGTCTGTCACCGGAGTATTCCGGACAACTCGATACGGAATATTCTCAAACAAAACTTCTCCATTGTTTTCTCCTTTTTCTCTCACTGTATAGACAATCGGAGAAGCCGTACCGGTCACTTCTACATCCAAATATTTTGGCAAATCCGAGAATTGAACCTCATTTCGGTCTTTCAGTAGAACTACTTGCTTCCCTTTGTATTGACCGTCTTCAAGAAGCTCCATAGTCGTATCAAATCGTTTACCAATCCATTTTTTACTTACCGTCACATTTACTTTTTCTTCGTTGGTATTTGTAATGGTAAAATAATGTTTGGAACCGTCTGAAACCGTTACCTTATAACCGTTGTCTTTTTCGATTTGTCGTACCGAGTAAACAATATCTTTTCCGGTATCGTTATTGACTCTCAGCAAATTGGAGATTGTAACATTTTCTACATCTTGCAGATTGTAAACCAGAGTTTTCTTTACTTGCTTGCCGTTTTCTATAACGGTTACTTCTTCCTCACCATCTGCAAAGAGTTGCACTTTTATCACTTTTCCGACTTGTCCGCGCCATTTCTTTTCTAGGAACACTTCCGTCGTTTCCGAATTCGTGTACTTGTTGGTTATCGTATGATTTTCTTGATTTAAAGATTCCACAACATAATTCGGCAACGGTTCTTCCGATAAGTGATAGTCTATAGGCTCACCATTGTCACCATATACACGAAGTCCGTCAAAAGAAATTCGCCATTCTTTTTGATTACCGTATTCACTTTTGGTTGCGGTAATCGTCTTGGTAGGATATTTTCCGTCAACCTCCTGATTGCCGGTCAGAGTCAGCACCGCTTTTTCTCCGACCGGACCTATCCATTTCTTGGTCACAAGCTTCGATGCCAGTGTTTTACTTACATTAATAAATGTATACGCATACGGATTGACCTCTTTATCATATTCTGTCTTTGATAAATAATGTTTTATCGTTCTTTCTTTCACAGAATATTTTATTTCTTTGACTTCGTCCCCGATGGTTTCATACTTTGGTAAAAAATCGCCTTCTGCGTTCCGCTCAAAGAAAAAGGTCGTATTTTCCTTAATATTTTCGCTACTTGCTATCGGAATGGCTTCTCCTTCTTTATACAAGTCAAAGACCGCTCCCTGAAAGTTTGGCCGCGGCGTACCGAACCACTGCTTTGTCACGGAAATCCTAATCTTTTCCGTATTTGTATTGGTTATGACAAATGGATTCGTTTCACTACCGTCACCTGAAACACTCACCTCAAATTTTTCAGAGTCCGGATTTTCTTCTACCACCGAATAGATAAATTTCCTACCGCTTGCCGACAATCCCAGACTGTCATACATCGGTAAGTCGGTAAATTGACCGGAAAATTGATTGTCTACACTTAAATCGATGCTTTGACCCTCTACCGGTCTATTTGCTCCAATGCCCTCTCCTTCTTTTCGGCGATACAGAATGATTTTTACCGGTTTTTTTAAGTTCTCCGGTGTGTTTGCCCATGTCTTTTTGACATGAACGGTCGTTTTGCTGATGTTTCGATTGAGCAATTCTCCATATAGATGTGTTTGACTATTATAATCCCTAGGCTTCAGCTCAATTTCAGGCTTATCGGCTTGATAAACAGCACTATCCAAATCTTTTTCTACGAGATAATATTTATATGGATTGCCATTGTCATCATATTTTTTAAATTTCTGCATAAAATTATAATACCAAACAGACTCGTAAGGCTGGTAATTTTTCTTTTCCACCGATTCTCTTTTACTTAGTATGCGTGCTCCGCTAC
>JAUMXK010000078.1 GCA_030535295.1 Eubacteriales bacterium
AGTACGAATTGGGTGGTATGACACCTCTTGCGAGGCACTTCCCTATAAATTCTAATTTATCTTTCTGACAGATTTTGTGAAGCTCATCGCTCGCAGGGCTCGCTTTCGTGCCTTCGCTCTCGCAACATGCTACGCAAATTGCTGTCGCTTTCGGCACTATGACCTTCTACAAAAACTAAATGTCAGCCAGATAACTTTTAATGTTCTAAAATATAAACCAATAAAAAAGGTAGGATGATTATGGAAAGAAAGCTAGGTTTAAAAATCGGTTCGGGAATGGTATTATTCTTCATCTTACTGATGGTTTTGATGATTGCAGTGGAGAGTTATGAGGAAGTGCCTAGAAACCGGGAATCACGGAAGAAAGAAATTTATTTATTTGATGAAACCACTTTGGAAATTTTAAATGCTACCAAAAAGGCATTTCCGGAGTATGAGTTAAAGAAAGAAAAAGAGAGGCATCTGGCCAAATTTTTGGAGGGTAAGGATATCATTATGGCTTATGATATTCAGGCGCTGCCTTTGGTTGATGAAAAGAGGGGGCCGTATTTTTATCCTTTGTATGAGGACATTGTTGTAATTGCTACAGATAAAAAGCAGGTTTATGATAAAATCACCGATTGGAAAGATTTGACTTATCAGGATTATATCGTAAATGTACCAAATCTGGAACCGACCCAACGCTATATTTGGCAAGCTGTTTCTTATGGACTGAAGGGAACCCTTGAAAAAGAAGCAGCCCAGGACTATTTTTCTACTTTATATCAGCAAAGGAAATTGAATTGGGACAACTGGCTTGCCCCCGTTCACTTGACTTTACACTCTACCTATGTCCATTCTCTCTGGCAAAGAAGAGAACTGGATATCATATATCCCGAAGGAGGAACCATTAGCTTTCAAGTAGGCTTTCTTTCTCACCAAGAGTTGCCTCAAAAACAACTTGAGGAGTTAAGAAAGGCATATCGGGAAAGAGGATATTTGCCGCTCCATTATTCGGCAGAAAATCTACGGATTCACAATCAAAAGATACTTCCATCTGTGGAAGTGATGAAGGACTTGATAAATTATGGAGAGATAAATACACGGCTAACACGCAAAGTCAAGCAAAACATGAAATATGCACCGATTAACGGGATTGAGCACCATGCTGCAGCACTGATATTAATTATAGTAATTATTTTCGGTGTTAGTATTGTCCATAAAACAGTCATTCATCTGGGAGTAAAAAAAGGGATGACATTTACGGCGGCTTTGCTTATATGCTGGATAGTGGTGGGTGTATTCAAATATTCTTTTTACGGAAGTGCAGTTTATTTGAGGGCACTCTGGTATTCGTACTATATATTTATATTGATGCTACCGCCAACAGGCCTGTATATTGCCAACAATATCAACCAATTTGATAAAAGTCTCTTTCCCCAATGGCTAAAAGCAGCCTGGGTGATTTCGGCAGTACTTTTGATAATGGTCTTGACCAATGATTTTCATCAGTTTGTGTTCCGATTTTTGGTTTCAGATAAGAACTTATGGCATAAATTTTATAGCCGGAATTGGGGATATTACTTGGTAGCTTTTTGGATGGTTTTTACCCAAATCGGTGCATGGATTTATTTGTTGAAGAAAAGCTGGAATTCACCACGCCGAAAAATTGGTATTTTGCCGGTGGCGGTCATTGTTTTAGGTATTATCTATAGCCTGTTTTACAATTTACAGGTACCATTTTTTCGAAATATCTCTCTGGCACTGGGGATGAGCAGTATTGTGACTATGTTTTGGGCGGCGGCTTTAAAGAGTGGATTGATACCGTCCAATCATGATTATCAGAATTTGTTTGAAAATAGTCAACTGGATATGCAAATATTAGATGAAAAAGGAAAATTATGCTTTTCTTCCGCAGGCTCAGATTGGCAAAACACGGTTTTTCAAGCACCGCAGAACAAAGAATATCCATTTTTTGTTCCGGAAGAAGACAGTCTGATTTGGTCAACTTCTATCAGCGGCGGCACGATTGTCAGTAAGGAAAATATCCAAAAATTGACTGCCTTGAAAAAAGATTTGGAAAATGTGACGAAGGAATTGGAAGACGAAAATTCGATTTTATCCAAAAAAGAGCAGGTCAAAAGCCGTTTGATTTTTATCAAAGAGCAAAATAATCTGACAGAAGAAGTAAATTTGGTGGTAGAAGATAAAATCCAAAAAATGCAGAACTTGATAGGCGAGATGAAAGAAAGACCGCAGGAGCAAAAAAAGGATTTGATTGAGCTGCAAAGACTGGCGATTTACTGCAAGAGAAGATGCGAACTTTTCATAAAGTCAAAACAAAAAGAGAATTGTGAAGACCTAGAGATGAATCGATTGATGGATGAAGTAAATGCCTTGTATTCCAAAGACTTTCGCTTTTTCAATACCATCCATGATGACCTGACGTATTCCATGGCAGTACAAATTTATGAGTTTCATCATCTGGTTTGTGAACTTTTGTCGCATGAGGATATTCGTACAATGACTGCCAGATTGCTCAAAGAAAAGCAGGATATTTGCCTATCTTATTTGTTGGAAGAAAAGGAAGAGCAAATAGAGAAGCGAATTCGGCAAATACCTCAAATCATACCCTTCGTTTCTTTTAAAAACTTAGGTGATGCTTATTCTATGAGTCTATGCTTGAGGGAAGGAGAATACTATGGTAGGATTGTATAAATATTTTTGCCAAAATTTTATTTTACTGTTTTTATATATATCCATACTGGGAATCATTCTTCAAGCTGCGTATCTTTTTCGAATTTATGAGAAAAAAACAAGAAAGATTTTTGAAGTTCTGATTTTACTTCACTTGATAACGGTATCTTTGATTTTCCGCTATATCAACTCGGAGCTACAGGTTTCTTCGATTGTGATAGAAACGGACACTTTGTTGCGGTGGTTTTTAAGCATTGCAGTGATAATAGCCGGGGCCTGGCTTTTGGCCTATCAATTTAGTCGGGATATTTTATGGGGAATGCTGTCTGTTGTGTTGACGATTCCGTTACTGGAGGCGATTTCCGGATATGTTTTTCTTTTTGTAGGCTCTTTGATTTCGTTGACGATTCGTGCCGGTCTCTGTTTTTTTCAAGAAACAAAGAAACAAAAACGGGAAATTACCAAACATTCCATCAAAGAAGCTCTGGATGCTCAACATAGCGGAATTTTATTTTCGGAAACCAATGGTAACATTCTGCTTGTCAATAAAAGGATTTTGGGCTTGATGGATTCGCTGATGGGTGAGTATTTGCGGGATGCCGAAAAATTTTGGCAATACCTTTTGGAACATTCGTATTCGGAGATCACGGACTCTTGGGGAGAAGAAAAAACACATTGTTTGGTAGAGATTCCGGATGGAGAGTACTGGCAGTTTGTAAAGAAAAAATGTATGGTGGGTGATAAATTGATTTATCAAATCATTGCCACAGACGTGACGGAGATGGTAGAAATCAATCGCCAATTGGAAGAATATCAAAATCAATTGCAAGCACAGAAAAGCCAATTACAGTCTGCATTGGAAAATATTGAGGAATTGAAACGGCAAGAAGCACTCAGCCTGATGTGGAGCCATATTCACGATGTTTTGGGACAACGCATTTCTATCTTGCAAAGAGAGCTGAATAACAATACGGAAGTGGATTTTGAAAGATTGGAAAAACAGGTGGAACACCTGCTGAAAGACCTGAACTTTATCGAAGAAGATAATCCGCTGCAAAGGTACCGAGACATTATCGGCTCCTTTTTGCCATTGGGAATTCACTTTTACAGTGAAGGCAAGCTTCCGGAGGACAGACAGGTAGCCGGAAAGATTGTGGATATGATTCGGGAAGCCATCAGTAATGCGGTGCGCCATGGTCATGCGGAAAATATTTTTATGAAAATCAAGGAAGAGAAGGAAATCGAAATTTGGATAGAAAACGACGGTGTGATTCCGGAAGGTGAAATTCGTTGGGGTGGCGGACTTGCATCTATGTTACAAAAGGTAGAAGAACTAAATGGCAAAATGGAGATTTACTATCAACCTCGATTTGGCCTTTACATTCATTTGCCGAAAAAACGAAGGGGATAGCAATATGCTTGAAAGGGGAAGAGTATGATTAAATTATTATTTGTGGACGATCAGTCAGTGACACTGCGTTTCTTGGAAAACTGCTTTGGAGATAGGCAAAAGTATGAAATTGTCGGCAGCCTGATTCAAGCACAGATTGCCGATTTGTGGTGTGAAAAAAAGCAGCCGGATGCGATTTTTTTGGATATCCAAACCAAGGAAAAAGATACCAATGGTTTGGAAATGGCCAAGAAAATCAAAGAGAAATTTCCGCATATCAAGATTTTGATGATGACCGGATTTGATGAAATTTCTTATGTGCCCAGAGCCAAAGAAATCGGGGTGGATGCCTTTTTGTTTAAGAGCTATTCGGAAGAGAAATTTGTTCAAACCTTGGAAGATGTCATGTTTCACGGAAAAAAATACTTTCCGGAAGATGACAAGCAAATTCCGGTCAGTGAAGGACAAACACCGCTTACCGAGCGGGAAATCGAAGTGCTTCGCCTGATTTGCCAAGACCGCTCAACCAAAGAGATTGCGGATGTCCTAGTGGTGACGGAAAGCACCGTCAAACGTCATGTAGAAAGTCTGCTTCGAAAAACAGGAAAAAGCGGACGTGCCGGACTGGTAGCCTATGCCATTTCCGGAGGATGGATTAACCCTAATATTTAAGTAAATGGAGGAAAAAAATGAAATTAATCGGATACAGTAAATGTAGCACCTGCCAAAAAGCCAAAAAATGGTTGGAGGAACAAAACATCAACTTTGCCTTTCGGGAAATTAAGACTGAGAATCCAAGTGTAGAAGAATTAAAGCTTTGGCAAGAAAAAAGCGGATTGCCTTTGAAGAAATTTTTCAATACCAGCGGACTTTTGTATAAGTCTATGAATTTGAAGGATAAACTTGCGGAAATGACCGAAGAAGAACAATACAGCCTACTTGCCGGTGACGGAATGCTGGTCAAAAGACCGCTTCTGGTAGCGGAGAATTTTGTCCTGGTCGGATTTAAGGAAGCGGATTGGAAAGAAAAGCTGTTATAAAGGAGGCGCAGCATGAAGAAAAGAGGACGAATCCTTTGTTTCTGCGTTTGCCTGATTTTACTTTTGCCTTCTTGCCGCCGAAGTGACAAGCAGCTCTATAAAGATGAGTTTTTTGGTGCATTTGACACCATTTGCGGGGTAAGCGGTTATGCGCAAACGGCTGAGCAATTTGAGGAACACTTTGTCTGGATTCGAGAAAGGCTGCTCTTTTATTCCAGACATTATGATATTTATCAAAGTTATGAAGGCATTACCAATATCAAAGACATCAATGCTATGGCCGGAAAAAAGGCGGTCAAAGTTCATCCTGTCATTTTCGACTTGCTGAAACTGGGAAAAGAAGTGTATGAGGAGAGTGGAGGGAATGTCAATATTGCTTTTGGCAGTGTATTGCGGATTTGGCATCAATATCGGGAAGAAGCATTGGAGTATCCGGAGAAGGCGGCGCTGCCAAGCTCCGATATATTGCAGGAAGCCAATCTCCATACAAAGATAGAAGATATTATTTTGGATGAGAAAGCGCAAACCGTATTTTTAAAAGATGAGAAAATGAGTCTGGATGTCGGTGCTTTGGCCAAAGGCTATGCTGTGGAACGAGTGGCTCTTGAAATGGAAGAAAGGGGCTTGACGGGATATTTGATTAATGCCGGAGGTAATATTCGGGCAATCGGTTCAAAAGCAAATGGTCAAAAATGGAAAGTGGGGATTCAAAATCCCGATACTGCAAGTCCCAAACCATATTTGGATGTGGTGTTACTGGAAAAAGAATCTTTGGTCACAAGCGGTAGCTATCAGCGCTTTTATGAAGTCGGAAACATAAGATATCATCATATTATTGATAAAGATACGCTAATGCCGAGTAAATATTTCGAATCGGTTTCTGTTATCGGCAATGCCAAGGGAAAGGAAGATGCCATTTCTACTGCCCTATTTAATATGCCCTTGGAAAAAGGAATGAAGTGGCTCGAAGGCATACCGGAAGTAGCAGCCGTTTGGATTTTGCCGGATGGAGAAAAGGTTTATTCCTCGAGAGTGCAAAGATTTTTGGCGAAATAATCAAAGGCAAAGGGATGTTATAGAAAGAATGAAGAATGGAAAAAAAGGTATCATCGACAGGGATGACACCTTTTTATTTTTTGTGCAAAGTTTTTTGAATGGCTTGGATTTCTTCTTGAATGGAAGGATTTATCGGTAAGAGCTCTATATTTGGCTTACCGGTATAGTAGCCTTGAACAAAGTCCATATCCAGCTCTATCAGCTTGACCAAATCTTCCTTCGTTTCCACTCCTTCGGCAACCAGTAAAACTCCTTTGGAATGGCAAAAAGAAATCAGATTGGCAACCAATTGCTCTTTATCACGATTGCTATGGATGCCTTGAATGAGCATCATGTCAATTTTTACAATATCCGGTTTGACGGTCAAAATACGAACCTCGCTGGAATAGCCGTTTCCAAAGTCATCCAGAGCAAGCTTGATGCCGGAGTTGCGAGCAAAGGAAAGTCGGTCACTCATTTGCTCTAAGGAATCGGATTCTCTTTCTGTCACCTCAATGACAACCTGTGAAAAGAGATGACCGTATTTTCTTTCTAGGACTTTAAATTCGTCCTGACTCATAAAATGGCTTGGAATACTGTTGATAAATATGCGATGACCATTTAAATTTTCCGCTTGCTCCTGAATGGTTTGAAAGGCAGTTGAAAAAACCAGTCTTTCCAATTGCCCAAGTTGGGATTGTGCTGCCGCTACGGACAGAATTTCCATTGGAGTCTTGAAGGTATCCAGAGATGGCCGCATCAAGGCTTCATAAGCATAGATTTGTCCGGTTTTTAGGCTGATAATCGGCTGAAAATGAAAGTGAATTAATCTTTCATCAAGCAAGCGATGAATGGCTTCTCTGTTTTCCAATAAGTATGCATTGGATTCATAGGAAGCCTGGTTGAACTCAAAAAGAGTTCCCTTTTCTTTGTGCTTGGCTTCGTACATAGCAAAGTCCGCCAGTTTTAAAAGGTCGGTGACATTGGTGGAGTCTTCCGGATACCAAGCGACTCCGGTAGAAGAACGGATGCGATGTGAAACGCCGTCCGGTGTCTTTAGTTTGTAGAGTTCGTTTTTCTTAAATTGCCTTTTAATCATAGCTCTGGCTTCTTCTTTACTGGAAAAGCCATGCAAATAGATGGCGAATTCATCACCGGAAATACGGGATACAATGCCGCCCTTTAGGCTGAACTGCCGAAACATTTCTCCGGCTCTCAAAATCAGGCGATCCCCGGTATCATGACCGAAGGTATCGTTGATATATTTCAGATTGTCAAGGTCAGAAAACAGCATTACCCCGATTTTATCGGGATTATGAGTAATCATGGCATGAACTTCGCGCTTGAAGGATTTTCGGTTGTATAAATGCGTCATACTATCGTGATCAAGTTCATATTTTAGTTGACGATGTTCCTCTACCTCTCGGGTCACGTCCAAAATAACGCCAAGGTAGCCGGTCGCAGTTTGGCTGATGAGAATTCGCAGCCAGACTTTTAACCTATCGTAACGACTGGAGTATTGGTAGATATTCTCAAATTCCGGAGCGGGATTTTCAATAAACTGATAATAATAGGTTTCCCATTCTTCAATTGTCAGAACCGTCCCGGCGTCGAGTCCCAGCAAGTCATAGATATACTCTGTCAAAATGACACGGCCGGATTGAGTATTTACTTCAAAACCGCCAATCGGGAGGAGAGAAAGCTCTAAAATCTTGGAAGTCGTTTTGGAGGCATCAATCACATTTTGATTGAGTCTTTCTACAGCAGCGGTCAAATCATCGATTTCTCTCATACCGGTTTTTCGAAAATTAATGTCTTGATGAGGGGACAAACCGGCAATATATTTGGACAAACCGGAAATCTTTCGGGTTGAAACATAGGACAACAGAAAGATGGCAAGCACAGTCAAGAGAGAAGTCACCAGAATACTGACCGTGATTCCTGTTCTGACTGTTGAAGAGCCTTCATGCAAAATATCATGCGGAACAAAACTGAGCAAGTACCAAGCTTCGTTTGAATAAGGGGAATTGCGGCTATAGATGGTCAAGGGCTGAACGAAACAATAGACATCCCCCAGACCTTCCAGTTTCGTAGAGTAAATATTGTCTCCGGCATCGGTCGGCTCCAGCAACAAATTACCTTTTTCCGGTAAATAAATATGGGCTAAAGGACTGGCGGAGATAGACCAATCCAAGGTCAGTTCGTTGTCATGAGCTTGTGTCACAACATAAAAGCTATCTTGATAAGGTAAATCGGATAAAGGCAAATAATATTGAGCAAAATGATTCAGGGAGATTTCAATTCCCATAATACCAATCGGAGAGCCGTTGGAACTAAGAAGAGGTAGTGTATAACATACCGAAGATTGTAGGTCCGGCAAAATATGGGTTGGAGAAGTCCAATATCCGTAGCGCTCCATTTCCGACCGAGGAAAATTCAGGGCAGCCTCAATCGGTTTTTGGTAATAATCCGGTTTTTTGAGGTCATTAAACTGAAACGGAGTTGATAGGTTCCAATTGACACTGGTAGGAACAGAGTATTTTTGAGAAACGGAAATCGGCCCTGCCTCCAGCAAAAAGTTCTCCGGACGGGAGTTGAAGGTTTTGGGCGTTGAATTACGAATATACACCGAGGGCATGTTTAGGTTATTATTCGGCATCAAAGTGAAAAAGGCACCGCTAATACTATTGTTCTGAAGAAGCTGAATCAGATATTCAGACCCCTTGAGTGCGATTTCATTATATTTTTCTGCATTAAAAGCAGTCTGACTGTCCAAATTCAGACCGGAGCTGGAATAAAAATTTTGCAGGTTGGTGCTGAAATCTCTGGCATTTTCCGAAACATTGGCAATTAATTGACCGATTTCCTGATTAAAAGTTTCCATTCGGGTTTTTGTCGTGTTTTCGAATAAACGAAAGGACTCCGCATCCAAAAGGAAAAAAACGCGTGACGAAGACAATGACATTACCAGTGCAATATTTTGCACAATCAGTAATAATGTCATAAGTAGAATAATCTTCGTTCGTAAAGATAAGGTGCGTTTCATAGAAAGAGTCCTTTCGTAATAATTAAGAATACACTATTTTGAAGTATAGATTTGATAAGCAATGCCTTCGTTACTCAACTGTTTTTGCAGAGTTTGAATCCAGGCATCAAAGCGCTTATCCATGGTTAATTGACGGTAAATTTCTTTTTCTGTTAGTTTTTTTGTTTTCAGCGGTGCTGCAAACTGTTTGGCATCTTCGGCAGCTTCCATTAAGGATTGTTGAAGGATAAAGCGAAGTTTATAGCTACCTTCAAATGGTTTGGCTGCATAGGTATTTCTCTTGTCCACCTGCTCTAAGGCAATGTCATAGACCATGGACACATTTTGTTTGTTTTTCGAACCTTGCTCCAACTTGACCAGAGCCTGTTTGAAATTATCGCTTTTGTATGCACTGCTTTTTACCGGCAAATAACCGCTACTCATAGCAAAATTGATATTTTGCGTATTTTCGGTAAACCATTTTAAAAAGACAGAAGCAGCTTCTTCTCTTTGCGGATTGGACTTAGCAATGCACATACCGGCACCTTGCTGAATAACGTAGTGTTGACCGCCTTCAAAAACAGGGTAGGGCAAGGCCAAACAGTCGATATCTTGTTTTTTATTGTCCAATTCAATGGAAGTCGGGAAGTAAGCGGCACTGGAAGAGGAGCCGGAGTAAGCAATCAGCTCTCCGGATTTGATATTATCCGAACGGAATTTTCCGCTGGCATTGAAGTATTCCAGAGCCATACCGCCAACATAAATGTCAAAGGCCTTTTTTAAAATCGGTAAGTCCAAAATAATCTTTTTATTTTTGGCATCCACCATATCGGTACCCAATTGTTTGTTGCCAATCAGCAAATAGTTTGGAATGGAATCCAAACCAATCATGGATTTTCCATCCCATGGGATATCCGGAGTCTTGGCATCGCTCCACTGATAGTATTGGCGTGCTGTATCAAGAATTCCTTCCCAGGTGAAAAGGTCGGACTGCCCGACTTTGTTTTCAGCGGTAAAGGCATTCCATGCACTGGCATTGATATAAAGCAATTCCGTACTTTTTACAATCGGAAGAATTAAAAAGCGATCGTCATCAAAAATCCCATCGGATAAAAATCCGTTAATATATTCTGATTTTTCTGCTCCGCTGAAATATTCATTTAAATCGGCAATCATACCTAGAGAATCAATTTCAATGGCTTTGTCGGGATAAGACGAAAAAATATCCGGCATTGGCTCGGAGTTGATCACACCTTTTGCTGAGTTGGACACTGCAGTTTCCAGTTCTGCAATACTGCCTTTGGCAACGCTTTCTACAATGATTCCGTTTTCGGCACCGACAGTTTGGTTAAATTCTGTGACCGCATTTTCCAAAACTTGCTGATTTTCACTGACATAATAATGCCAGAGAACAACCTTGACCGGTTCTTTGGGACTGACATTGGTAGTTTCCTCTTTAGTCGAACGAGAGTCATTCGGCTGTGGAGTACCTTTCCCGGAACACGCAGTCAAGAGCAAGACGAGCAGCAGAGAAAATGCCAAAAATTGTTTCAATTTCATACTTACCTCCTAAAGAAAGCGACATTGATATAACTTATTATGTGGGAAAGAAAATAAATAGATTCTTTCGATAAATCATTTGTTTTAAACGATTTCTTATAGAATATCTAACAAAGCATATCGGCAAAAAGCAAAAAATCATAAGAGGTTTAAAAAAGGAATCGAGTTATTTTTTGTTGAGAGAGGGGAGAAACTCTTCTAATGATATCGCTTTTCGGCCTTATAAATTTATATTGGTAAATTTATATTCATAAACGTTTTAAGTTTCCCCATTTTTCGACAACAGAACCACTCCAACTAACCTGTAGAAGC
>JAUMXK010000079.1 GCA_030535295.1 Eubacteriales bacterium
AGGCGGTTACCCACAGCAAGGTGGTTACCAAGGACAAAACGGTTTCCAACAACAAGGTGGCGGTTATCCTCAAGGCGGACAACCACAACATGGTGGACAACCACAACAGGGCTATCCGGGACAAGGTGTGGCTCCGCAACCAAATTCGGAACAAGCAGCATGGAATTGTCCAAATTGTCACACAACCAATGCAGGAAGATTCTGTATGGAATGTGGCAGTCCAAGACCATAAGCTTTGAAGCGTTTTAAAGTATATTAAAAGAAAGGAAAATGACAGAGCGGAGGGATTGAGCAATCAATGCTTTCTGGCTCTGTCCTTCCATATTTCAGTCAAAAAGGCTGAATGGAAAAAGATTGTGAAAGGAAACAGATATGCGATAAGGGAGTGAGGTTATGGAAACAGTAAGAGAGTATAAATGTTTATCTTGCGGTGCAGGATTGCATTTCCATCCGGCAGAGCAGAATTGGAAATGTGATTACTGTAGAAGCGTATTTGAAAAACAAGAACTGGAAAGTTTTTATCAGGAAAAAGAGAGAAAAGCAAAACTAAAGCAAGAACAAAAAAATGCAGCACAAAATGCCAAGCCGCAAGAGAGAAAAATGGAAACACCGAAGGAGTTGGATGCCTATTTTTGTAAAAGCTGCGGTGCGGAAATTGTCGGTGATCATGAAACCATAGCAACGTTTTGCCTGTATTGTAAATCTCCAACTATTATCAAGGCCAGAATGCAGGGAGAATTTACTCCACGCTATATTATACCGTTTAAAATAGACCAAAAGAAGGCAAGGGAAATCTATGGACAGTGGATAAAAGGCCATTTTCTGGCTCCGAATTCGTTCAAAGAAGATAATGAAATTGATAAGATACGAGGAATTTATGCGCCCTATTGGATTTATCATGCCGACAATATTCAAGTTTTTCTTCGAGGTACCGGAACTATAGTGCGAGTTTGGGAAGTGGGAAAAACCGAATATACCGAGACATCGTATTTTGCAGTAGAAAGAGGCGGTACGATTTCTTATCAGAATGTACCGGTAGATGGCTCCAAGAAAATGGATGATAAGGCAATGATGGCTATAGAGCCATTTGATTATGAGAAAATGACCGACTTTTCCATGGACTATATGACCGGCTTTTTTGCAGAAAGGTATGATTTGGACAAAGATACCTTACAGCAAACGGCAAAGGAGAGAATGAGCGACTTTGCATTGAGTAAGATTCACAATACCCATAATTATACCGGATTTGTCAAGGAGTATGAAAATGTATCCTTTGGTGAGGTCAAAGCCGATTATAGTTTGTTTCCGATTTATATATTGACCAATCAATATTTCGGGAAGAACCTGCAATATATTATGAACGGACAAACCGGAAAGATATACGGTGAGGTTCCGATTAGCAAAATAAAATTATTTGCCGTGTTCATGGTCAGCTTTCTGATTGTATGGTTGATTTGGGGAATAGGGGGTGCTTTGTTTGGCTAAGAGAGTTTGGGTAAGAATAATACCACTGTGTTTTTTACTTGCCGTAATTTCCATGTCCACTTTAAGTGCGGCGAAAACTTTTGTATATGATGAGTATGGAGTTTTCAGCGGCGAAGAACTGGTGGAAATTAATCAGGAAATAGCGGAAATCAATGAGAGAACAGGAATCGACTTTGCGGTTATCTATTTATCGGGTGTTCCGGCCGGTAGCTCATCAAAATATTATCATGAGATGAATAAGCAGTTTTTGCAAAACCATGATTTTGGTCAGGGAGCAGAAAAAACGGCGGTTGCCATGAGCGTAGATATGGAAAATCGCCATATTCAGGTCACAGCGCACGGAAAGATGTATAAGACCTATAAACAGGATAAACATATTCAGGCAACAATCAAGGCGGTAGGAGTAAAGCTGAGAGCAGATGACTTCAAGGGGGCGGTTCACACTTTTGTAGATTATAGTTTATCAGCATACGAAGAAACCAACCGCAATATTTTTGTGAAAATCATAGTAAAAATGTTTACTTTTTGGCCGATGCTGGGCAGTTTCGTAATTGCGTTGATTGTTACAGGTGTCTTTGCATTGGCGCATAATCAAAACCCGAAAATACAGGGATATAACTATGAAAAATTAAACAGTTTCCGTGTCAATCACCGGATAGACCGGTTTCTTTACACCACTACTACAACCAGAACGATTTCCGATAGCGATGACTCTTCCGGTGGCGGAGGATTTTCCAATGATTCGGACAGTAGCTATAGCGGTGGTGGCGGTAGTTTTTGACAATAGGATATTTAAGAAGTGGCTGGAAAGGAATGAAGACAGAAACAATGGAAGATTTAATCAGAATTTTACAGGAGCGAGAGGAAGTTTCCTTTGAGGAAGCGCAATATTACCTGAGAAAAGCAGGAGGGAATATTGAAAAGGCGGTGTTTCTGATTCGCAAAAAACGAAATTCTCTAAGTACACGTATCATGCACAAATTAAAGGAGACGTTTGAGGCTTTTTGGAAATATCGAATTATCATCTGCCGGGAAGACAGAATGTATTTGAATGTTCCTTTTTTTGTCTTTGCCCTGATACTGTTGTTTGTTGGTTTTACTGGAGTGGACGCATTTTTAGTGATTTTATTGTTGGTTTTTGTGGTCACCCTTTCGGGTGTGGAAATGACACTGACAAAGCTGAATTCGGATAAAATACCTGTAAGAGTTTATAGAGAGAATTCGGAAAGGACAATGGATATCAGGCCGGAAGGATGGCCGGATGGAAAAACAAAAGAGCCGGAACGAAAAAAGGAAGAAAAGGAAAAAGTAGTAGTAGAAAAAAACAGCGGTTTAGACGAATTTACAGAGATTATTATTAAATAGTAGCGTTTCTTTTCTATGTGCTTGTGCGGCATCGAAGAAAAGGAAATTCTGAGTTTTTTGAAAAAGCTTTGTTCGGGAGGAAATCTCGGCTTAAAGAAACTGTTCCCGGAAGCGTGGGAAAGTGGAGACAATATTATATTAGAAACGAAGAGGTGAAGAAAGTGGCAAAGATATTAATAGTTGAAGATGAGGCGAAAATCTCGCGTTTTTTAGAATTGGAACTGACTTATGAAGGGTATGAAGTGCTGACTGCAGCAGATGGCAGGTCGGGACTTAATTTGGCTTTGTCGAATGAAGTTGATTTGATTATTTTGGATTTGATGTTGCCGGTAATGAGCGGAATTGAAGTATGCAGAAGAATTCGCCAGGTTGACCAAAATGTTGCCATCATCATGCTGACAGCAAAGGATGATGTCTCGGATAAGGTGATGGGGCTGGATATGGGAGCCAATGATTATATGACAAAGCCTTTTGCAATCGAAGAGCTTTTGGCACGAATCCGAGTTGCCTTGAAGAAAGATAAGAACGAAGCCGGAAAGGAAAGTGGAAGTATCTACACTTACGGTGATTTGGTCTTGGATGACATGAAACGTCAAGTCAGCTATAAGGATGATATGATTTCTTTGACGAAAAAAGAATATGAATTATTGAAATATTTAATTTCCAATAAAAATATTGCATTGGAAAGAGAAAAGATATTGGAACGTGTGTGGGGATATGATTACTATGGCGATACCAATGTGATAGATGTCTATGTCAGATACCTGCGCTCGAAGATTGACCAAAAATATAATATTGAGATGATTCGTACGGTTCGAGGAGTGGGATATATTATTTATGATTAAGAGATTTGCCCGAAAAAGTGTCCGCATGCTCGGACGCTTTTTTAACTGGATTGCTGATTTTTTCCAATCTGCTTTTTTGGGAATTCATTTATCGATTCGAAGAAAAATCACCTTTGACTTTTTAGCATTATACATTGTTTTGACGTCCATTTCGATTATCATAGTATCCATTGTTTTTACTTACTATACAGTGGATAACAGCAGTTCGGAAATCAATTCGAATGTCAATAATCTGCTTCGTGCTTACGACCGGCAAGTCCTAAAGTATGATGAATTGGTCAGTCGTCTGGACAACTTAAGTGAAGGTAAGGCGATTAAGCTTAGTATTACAGTAGAAAATGAAGGAGCGCAGTATCAGATTAAGACGAAGGACTACATAGAAAGCGGCTCTGCCAATAATGTGTTTGGGAAAATCTATTATTTGTTAAAGCATGGCTATATTGTAAAGCGGCCATATTATTTCAATTTACTTTCAGACGGTGTAGGAAGAAATAATTATACGATTTACCAAATCCATTTATTTGAGAGGTATTCCCGTTATACGATAGTGTTGGCATTACTGATGACGGTGGCTTCCAGCATTACTTTTTTCTTTTTGAGTGTAATTGGAGGAGGTAGAGTGAAAAGTATTCTCAGTCCAATTTACAAAATGACCAGAACGGCTGCACAGATTTCGGGTAGAAATATGGAGGAGCGTTTGGATATTTCGTCTACGAAATATGAATTGAGGGACTTGGCAATTACGATTAATGACATGCTGGATCGTTTGAATCAAGATTATTCTCGGCAAAAGCAATTTGTATCGGATGTTTCTCATGAACTTCGTACACCGATTGCTATTATTAACGGTTATGGAAAGATGGTCAGCCGTTGGGGAAAAACGGATGAAAAGATTTTACATGAGGCATTGGATGCAATTTTAGATGAAGCCGGCAATATGAATGTTTTGGTGGAAAACTTGCTGACTTTGGCACGTTCGGACAATCAGACGCTTTCGTTTGAATATGAAATATTCAATTTATCCACATTGGTGGAGAAAACGGCAGAGCAGGCAAGGATTGTCAATGCCAGAGAGCAGATAATTGTTAGTGAAATCGAGCCGGAGCTTTGGTGTAATTTGGATTTTGCCAAGATAAAGCAAGTGATGCGTATTTTTTTGGACAATGCAATCAAGTATACGGACAAGGGAAAAGAGATTACTGTTTTTTGTTATAGTGATGCAGAGCATATTTATGTGGGAGTGCGAGATACCGGTATCGGTGTGGAAGCGGAGGAAATTTCCCGTTTGTTTGAACGTTTTTATCGCTTGGATGAATCCAGAGCGAGAGAAACCGGCGGACATGGCCTGGGACTAGCTATTGCCAAGGCTTTGGTCACCGGTCAGGGAGGGATTATCCGGGCACGTTCCAAAAAGAATGTTGGCAGTGAATTTACGATGGTGTTCCCAAAGGATAAATACTTAGTGGAATAGGAGGAATTATGGCATATATTTTGGAAGCATGTGTGGATAGTTTAGAGTCGGCTCTTGCAGCAGAGCGAGGGGGAGCAACTCGCTTGGAGTTGTGTGAAAATCTGATTATTGGGGGGACGACTCCCTCACCTGCATTTTTTCGCCAGATAAGGCGTGAGGTTAAGCTTCCGATTCATGTTTTGGTCAGACCTCGATTTGGCGATTTTTTGTATAATGACAAGGAAATTGAGAGAATGTGCACTGAGATAGCAGAGCTTGTGCAAGCGGGCGGCGAAGCATTTGTCATTGGCGCTTTGCAAAGCAATGGAGATTTGGATAGACAGGCTATCCAAAAGATGATGGAGGCAGCGAAAGGGGCTCGCTTTACGCTTCACAGGGCTTTTGATATGTGTAGAGATATGAGTCTGGCACTGGAGGAGGCGATTGCTTTGGGCTTTTCTTCGATTTTGACTTCCGGGGGAAGAGGAAGCGCATGGGAAGGGGCAAATCAAATTGCGGCCTTGGAAAGAGCAGCAGCAGGCAGAATCGAGATTTTGGTAGGTGCCGGTGTAAGCACAAAAACGATTGCGGATTTGAAGGAAAAAACAGGAGCAAGAGCCTTTCACATGTCCGGAAAAAGTGTGATAGAGAGCCGAATGGAGTACCGAAATGAGCATGTTTCTATGGGCTTACCGGGATTTTCCGAGTATGAGATTTATGTCACCGATGAAGGAGAAATCCGAAGAGCAGTGGAAATTTTAAAGGAGAGTGGAAACTGAAATGACGGCTTATACATTGAAATTGATTGCTATAATTACTATGTTTTTGGATCATTTGGGGGCGATTTTCTTTCCGCAGGCACAGTTTCTTCGTATGATTGGCAGATTGGCTTTTCCGATTTTTGCATTTTTTATTGCAGAAGGTGCTTTCCATACAAAAAGCTTGGAAAAATACATCTTGCGAATGTTGAGCTTTGCAGTTTTGACAGAGCTGATTTTTGACTTTGCTTTTAATGGGATTTTTTTTGATTGGGGACATCAGAATGTGATGTGGACATTTGTCTTGGCTTTGCTTCCAATTTATATTTATCAAAAACTTTCTCCGGAGAAGCAAAATGGAATTATTTTTTGGGGTTTGGGACTTGTTTTTATGGTAACTGCATATTATATGCAGACGGATTATGATGCTTGGGGTGTACTATTTGTTTTGAATTTTTATTATTTTCGAAATCAAAAGGGAAAACAATTTTTGTTTGCTTTCTTGATGTGTTTTTACCATGGAATCGTAGCAACACTTGTCTACGGGATGTTTCATCCTCTCTTTTTCCTACAATCTCTGGCAGCAGTCAGCCTTATTTTGTTGGCGACGTATAATGGGCAAAAAGGCTCCAATTTGAAATATTTCTTTTATTGGTTTTATCCGGGGCATTTGCTGTTATTCGCATTGATTAAGTATTACCCGAGTCTAATTTCCCTTTCGGGAATGTGAATAAAGTATTTCAATATACAAAAGACGAAGAAAAAATCTATTTCGGAGAAATTTTGTTTTAAGCCTGTGACTTAGAGGAATGTAGCATTTTGGTATTGGATAGGGATAAAAAATTGTGGAAAAGTTGAGTTAAGAATCAAAAAAGAATGAGGAATTTATGAAAGAAAAACAAAGAGAAATATTGGAAGGAAACATATCGAAAGGCTTGATAAGGCTGGCGATTCCGATTATGGCGACTTCTTTTTTGGAAATGGCCTACAATCTGACGGATATGTTTTGGATTGGAAATCTGAGTAGCAGAGAAGTAGCGGCAGTAGGAACAGCGGGATTTTTTCCTTGGCTGATGCTGGGCTTTGTTATGATACCCAGAATCGGAGCGGAGGTGACGGTCGCACAATCCATCGGACAAAGGAAAGAAGAAGATAGACGCAGTTTTATTGCGACAGTATTGCAGATGGGAATCCTTATGAGCTTGATTTACAGTGCTTTCGTCTTTTTCAACAGCAATCGATTGCTTGATTTTTTCCAAATCAAAGAGGTGGAAGTGGTAAAAATGGCAGAAAACTATCTGAAAATTATAGTCTTCGGAATGCCATTCGCCTTCCACAACCCTATATTTACAGGAATTTTCAATGCCCATGGACAAAGCAAATTACCGTTCTATTTCAATACCACCGGTTTAATTGTCAATATCATTTTAGACCCGATTTTGATTTTCGGATGGCTGGGATTCCCTAAAATGGGAGTAGAAGGAGCAGCTTTGGCAACCATCATTGCCCAGTCGGTAGTTACTACTTGCTTTATCTTCTTTGTTATCAAAGATAAGGCAGAGTTTTCTGGAATTCCGATTTTGAAAGTCCAATGGGAGAAATGGAAGAAAATAATTTGGATTGGTGCTCCGACAGCAGCACAAAGCCTTCTCTTTACTGTGATTTCCATGGTACTGGCCAGAATCATTACCCAATGGGGAGCGGCGGCGATTGCTGTCCAGAAAGTGACAGCACAAATTGAAGCGATTTCGTGGAGAAGTGCTCAAGGGTTCGGTACTGCACTTACTACCTATGTAGGACAAAACTATGGTGCCGGACAAAAGGATAGAGTCAAGGAAAGCTATCGCAATGCCGTAATGAAAGGAGCATCCATCGGAATATTTGCCTCGGTACTGCTTATTTTATTTCCACAATACTTGCTGGCACCTTTCTTTCATGAACCGGAAGTACTGGAAATGGGAATTGGGTGCATGCGCATTATGGGCGTTTGCCAAATGTTTATGAGTACAGAAATTATCACTGCCGGTGGATTCAACGGTCTGGGTAGAACCGTTCCCCCATCCATCAACGGAATCCTGTTTACAGGACTACGAATTCCCCTTTCTCTGTGGTTATCCACATTCATGGGGTTGGATGGGGTTTGGTGGAGTATGTCCATATCATGCATTTTAAAAGGTGTAATATTACCAAGCTACTTCTACTTTAGTGCCTATAAAAAACTATAAATTTACTTTTTCAAAGTTACTACCGTCACACCGGAGCCGCCCTCATTAATGTCACCAAGACGATACGATTTTACTCTCGGATCACGCTTGAGAAACTGGTGAAGCTGGCTACGGAGTGCACCGGTACCTTTGCCGTGAATGATATTCAATTCATTCAAACTGGATAAGAAGACATCGTCAATATATTTATCCAAAGCCTCCATACCGTCTAAACCATTGTAACCTCGCAAATCAATTTCCCGGCTGACCGTCATACTCTTACTGACATGCTCGCCACGATAGGAAGACTTCATTTTAGTTGGAGTTTGAGTCTGTGTTTGGGCAGCAATTCGTAAATCTGCCACATCTACGGTAGCGGTCATAATGCCAAGCTGCATGGTCACCTTGCGATTAGAATCCGGCAATGAAAGTAAAGTACCCACCTGCTGAAAAGAGGTAACAAGATAGGATTGTCCGATTTTCAAATTTTTTAGGTCAATCTTAGTGTTGCGCTTACTATTTTCTTCCTCACTCTCAAAGGCAGATAAAGCCTGATTCATTTTATCTCGAAGGTTTCCGCGCTCCTGTTCCAAATCCTTGATGACATTACCGGACTTGGCAAGCTTATTCATTTTACGAATGATTTGGTCGGCTTCGGTTTTGGCATCATCCAAAATACGAAAGGCTTCCTGTTTTGCCTGCTTTAAAATTTCCGTTTTCTGTGCATTCAGTTTTTCCTTTTGTGTTTGCAATTCTTCGGTCAATTCAGCCACTTCGGCATGAAGCTTTTCTGCCTTCTCTTTTTCCAACAACACCGTCTTGCGATTCATCTCCAAATCGGTAATTAAATCTTCAAAACGAATTTCTCTACCGCTCAACAATTCCTGAGCGGAAGCAATAATTTCTTCTGACAGTCCCAAACGTTTAGAAATGGCAAAAGCATTACTCTTGCCGGGAACACCTATAAGTAGACGATAAGTTGGCTTTAGGGTATTGACATCAAACTCACAACTGGCATTTTCAACTCCTTCTGTAGAAAGTGCGTAAACCTTCAATTCACTATAGTGTGTTGTAGCAGCTGTCAAAATTCCCTTGGCTCGCAAATTCTCCAAAATAGCCATTGCCAATGCCGCACCTTCAACCGGATCGGTTCCGGCTCCCAACTCATCAAAAAGAACCAAAGAACGATAGTCAGCTTGTTGCAAGATATCGACGATATTGACCATGTGAGAAGAAAAAGTAGAAAGAGATTGCTCAATACTCTGCTCATCTCCGATATCAGCAAAAACATTACTCAAAACAGTCAGGCTCGAGCCGGCAGAAGTCGGAATGTGCAGTCCGGACTGGCCCATCAAAGAAAGTAAACCCAGAGTCTTCAAAGAAACCGTCTTACCACCGGTATTCGGTCCGGTAATTACCAAAGTGGTGAAATTTTCTCCCAGATAAATCGTAGAGGCTACTACCTTATCCGTAGGCAGTAGAGGATGTCGGGCATTTTTTAAATGGATGATGGAATCCTCATTAAAGCTCGGCTCATTCGCATCCAAACTTAGTGCAAATTCTGCCTTGGCAAAAATAAAGTCAAGTTCCGTCAAGGCATTCATATTTTCCACCAGATTGTCATAGTCATGAGCGGCAGAAGCGGAAAGCAGTGAAAGGATTCTTTCGATTTCCGCCTCTTCTTCAATGAGAAGTTGATTGAGTTTGTTGTTTAAGTTGATGACTGCCATCGGCTCAACAAAAAGAGTGGAGCCGCTCGAAGACTGGTCATGAATCATGCCCGGAACCTCATTGCGGTATTCACTTCGAATCGGCAGGCAATAACGATTGTTGCGAATGGTAATAATATTGTCCTGCAAATAATTTTGTACGGTAGCAGATTGCAGCAATTTATTCAGCTCCGCTTTGACACCGGCTTGATTGTTTTTGATGCTGCGACGGATGTCTGCCAGTTTCGGACTGGCATCATCGGCCATCTCTTCTTCTGAAATAATGGCACGATGAATTTCACGTTCCAAAGAACGAAGTGAAGTCAACTGCCTGAAAAATTCCGCTAAAGCAAGAGATTCCCCATCTTCTTCCAAATCCTGAAAATACGAAATGGACTTATCGACTGTCACCAGAAAATCAGCAATATCCAGGAGTTCTTTCATAGAAAGAATGGCTCCAATCGGCAGCCGCTTAAGGGCGGGACGAATATCGTGAAAGCCTCGTAAGGACATTCTGCCCTGTTTTAGGCAGAGAGAAACCGCTTCTGCGGTATGCTTTTGCCAAAGTACGACCTCTTTCAAGTCCAAAGAAGGACGTAGATGAAGTGCCTTATCCCGGCCGGACGGGCTGATGGTCAAATTGGCCAGTTTATCAATTATTTTGAAGTATTCCAATAGTTTTAAAGTTTTTGTATTCATGATAGTACCCTAACCTGTAAAAATAAATAATTCCTGAAATCTGAAGATTTCTTCGTTAAAACTGAAAATTTGCTTGTTCCATAGTAAAAATTAGACATTTTCAATTACATTTTCGCTCCACTTATGCTATACTAATTATACACGAAAGTAAAGGGAAAAGAAAGAATAAGTAAAGAA
>JAUMXK010000080.1 GCA_030535295.1 Eubacteriales bacterium
TAATGAATATGAATTTTACTACCAAAGAATTCTAGTGCTAACTACCAAAGACGGGTTTCGAATGCATAGGGCAGGAATAAAAGTAGGCATAAAATCTTCGTCAAATTAGCGAAAGCTTATTTTCATATTGACAAGCCTGACAACTTATTAGATAATCGTAAGGATAGTATAAATATAGTTATAAGAGGAGGCAACTTTATTGAAAAACGCATATACCAAGTCAGAGAGCGAGATTTTAAGCAGTCTTTCTGTCAGTAAGGAACAAGGTCTGTCGCAAGAAGAAGTGAAAGACAGACTGACAAAATATGGTGAAAATAAATTACAGGAAACCGATGGTAAAACCATTTGGCAAATTTTGCTTGAACAATTTAAAGATGTAATGATCATCATTTTAATCATTGCAGCCGGAATCTCAATGGCACTGGGAGAATGGATTGAAGGTGTTATTATTCTGGCCATTGTCGTTCTGAATGCAATACTCGGTACTTATCAGGAAAATAAGGCCGGCAAAGCATTGGCGGCATTAAAACAGATGTCCTCACCAAAGGCGAAAGTCATTCGTAACGGACAAAATATGGAGGTGGCCTCTACAGAACTGGTGCCTGGAGATATTGTTATTTTAGAAACCGGTGATTATGTTCCTGCGGATGTTTATTTACTGGAAAGTATCAATCTAAAGATTGATGAAGCGGCTCTAACAGGAGAATCCGTTCCGGTAGAAAAAGACAGCAATGTCAGCGTGGAAGAAGGGGTGCCGTTGGGTGACCGCTTTAATATGGCATATATGAGTACGATTGTAACTTACGGTCGTGGAAAAGCGGTAGTTGTCGGTACCGGTATGGAAACTGAAATCGGTCATATCGCCAATATGCTCAATCAAGCCACTGAAGAAAAAACCCCTCTGCAAAAGAACTTAGAGGGCTTTGGTAAAATACTAGGTATGATTTGTATTGTGGTAGCAATTGTTATTTTTATTTTAGGAATGATGCAGGGAATGAAGCCGCTTGATATCTTTATGACAGCAGTAGCACTTGCTGTAGCGGCAATTCCGGAAGGACTTCCGGCGGTTGTTACCGTGGTGCTTGCCATGGGTATGACCAGAATGGTAAAGCGAAATGCGATTATGAAGCAATTAAGTGCGGCGGAAACCTTAGGTTCCACTTCCGTCATTTGCTCCGATAAGACCGGTACGCTGACCCAAAATAAGATGACGGTCGTAAGCCTTTTTGACGGGGAAACGATTTATGAAGTAACCGGTACGGGATATTATCCGGAGGGTGATATTTTAGATGCCAAAGGCGAAAAAGTAGATGTGAAAAACAATCCTTCCCTGAAATGGGTAGCTACGATTGCCGGACTTTGCAACGATGCGAAAGTAGAGGACGGAGCGGTGATTGGCGACCCGACCGAAGGAGCATTGATTACTTTGGCAAATAAAGCGGGCTGCCTTGTGGAAACTTTAAACAATAAGCATATTCGGATTAAGGAATTTCCGTTTGATTCGGACCGCAAGTTGATGTCAACCATGCATGAGATTGACGGCAAGACCTATTTGCTGACAAAAGGTGCGCCGGATCAACTGATTGCCAGAGCGACCGAATATATGAAAGATAATCAAATCCTTTCGCTTACCGAAGAAGTCAGAGAAAGATTGTTGGCACAAAATACCAATTACGCAAAGCAGGCACTTCGTGTGCTTGGTTATGCGTTTCGTGAAGTGGCAAAGGATGCCGTTCCCGAAGAAAATGAAAACAATTTAGTCTTTGTCGGTCTTAGCGGTATGATTGATCCGCCGAGAGAAGAGGCCAAAGCGGCGATTGCGGTAGCAAAAGAAGCAGGAATTCGGGCGGTTATGATTACGGGTGACCATTTAATTACGGCAACGGCAATCGGTAAGGATCTCGGAATTATTGAACGAGATGATCAAGCAATGGAAGGGGCGAAAATCAATGACCTTTCCGATAAAGAACTTCAAGAAAAAGTAATGCAAACCAATGTGTTTGCCAGAGTTTCACCGGAGCATAAGGTACGGATTGTTGATGCCATTCAGGCGAATGGACTGGTGGCGGCGATGACCGGTGACGGTGTGAATGATGCACCGGCACTGAAAAAAGCCGATATCGGTATCGCCATGGGTATTACGGGTACGGATGTAAGTAAGGAAGCGGCCAATATGATACTGACGGATGATAACTTTGCCAGCATTGTAGCGGCAGTCGAAGAAGGCAGAATTATTTACAGTAATATCCGTAAACTGGTTAATTTCCTGCTTTCTTGTAATATCGGTGAAATCCTGATTATCTTCGTAGCTATGTTATTCGGTTGGGGAACTCCGCTTGCGGCAACACAAATCCTTTGGATTAATCTTCTGACCGACTCTTTCCCGGCTTTCTCGCTTGGACTGGAAAAGGGTGAAAAAGGCATTATGAAAGAAAAGCCAAGAGATAAGCACGCACCGCTCCTAGATAAGCGAATGACCAGAGCACTTGCGATTCAGTCTGTGGGGCTTGCGGCGGCTACCTTATTCAGTTATCGTTTGGGCGATAGTTTTGGCGGTCATGAACTGGCAACGACATTTTGTTTCACAACCTTAATCATTGCCGAAATGCTGAGAGCTTACAGTGCTCGTTCGGAAACAGAGAACATTTGGAATATGAATCCGTTCAGCAATAATTATCTCAATTTATCGGCTTTTCTGGGAATCGGGTTATTAATGGTGGTGCTTTATGTACCGGCACTGAATACGATTTTCAAGACCGTTCCGTTATCTCTTACTCACTTGCTTTATGCAGCAGGACTGGCGGTAGTGCCAATGGTGGTTGCGGAAATCGGTAAGATAATCGGCAGAGCAATGGAAGGAAAAAATGCATAAAATGTGCAAAAGATATGTATGAAAGAACATATCATTCTCTCAAGTTCCGTAGCTTAGTTTGATTTCATCACTCCAAGGGGAGGGTAGAAGATAAGCGAAAGTTAGGGAATAAATACGAAAATGAAATCAATAAAAAAGGCTATTGCAGAGTGGGAAAACCACAATGCAATAGCCTTTTTAGGTTCTTTTTTATAAGTCTTTTCTCATCTGGTTTGGTGTGACTCCATAAGTTTCTTTGAATACTTTTTGAAAGTAGCCGTCCCCATAGTAACCGACGGATTTGGCTATTTCCACAATGGATAATTCGTCATCATAAAGCAATTCCAAAGCCTTAGTCATTCGTATTTTCTTGGTATACTCGTTTATGGTTGCGTGAAAAGACGATTTAAAACCGGATAATAGTTTTTGCTGATTGATAGCAAAGATTTTGGTAAGGTCGGCAATCGTAAAGTTATCGGCATAATTCTGTTCTATATATGATTTTACATCATTTAAGATAGATTTATCTTTAACAGAAAGATGAACTGCGGATTTCGGTGTTTCTTTATAAATGTAATCATAAAGCAGGGAAAAGACTTCCAATGATTTGCCATGAATATAAAGACTTAAGGCATTTCCTTCCAGAGTGCAATCTTTCATGCCATTGCAAATGGCGGTTATTCTCGGTATAGAAAGCAGTTCGGGATTCAGCGCCATGGCAGCTCTTTCAAAGAAATCATCTTCTAATTTTATTGGTAGGGAAGAGAAAAAGGGTTCTCGAAAGGAAAAACCAATGTTAAGAAGTCGCACATTCGGTTCGATTCTTTTATACCAACAATAGGTATTGGTATTTACATAAGCGTTCAGTCCATATTCAAATTCAGATATTTTGTCTTTTTTTTGATAGTATGAAGCAGCCCCTGCATAATACTGTCCGATTTCAATGATTCGCTCGTTAATATATTCTTTGACGACAAAAGGGCTATAAAGGGTACAATCACTAATTGTTACCATAGAGGAAGAAGGATTTCCCAAAATAGAAAAACCACCCTCACCTTTTTCGGACGACAAGATAAAATCGGTTCTTCCTATCTTAGAGTGTTTGATAAAACCGAAATTCTCAAAATCCTTCCAGTAATCTTCCAGAGTTCTCATAAACGCACCTTCTTTTTTTGAAGTTATTTCTGTTGTATTTGAAGATGATTATACTATATAAATACCTGTAAATCAAGAAAAAACAAAAACACCCTGTTGTATTTGAAGAATTATAGTGTTGATAGGGGATATAAAATCAGTTAAAATAAAGTTCGGTTTCACTAACTGTATTTTAAAATAAAGGAGGGAGTTCTTTTGAATAAAAAATCGAAAGGGATATTGGACTATATTTTTAGCTATTCGAATGAGGGAAAACCATTCCTCATATTTAGCATTGGCTTGTCTGTGATAGGTATGATATGTAATGTGGTGCCGTATTTGTCCGTTTATTTTATAAGCAAAGCTTTTTTAACATCTAGGGGGGAGAATCGAGAAACGATTATATTATGGATTGTGATAGCCGGAATTGCTATTTTGCTTAATTTGATTTTTACTTTTCTGGGTGGCTTGGGCTGTCATAAAATGGCTTTCAAAACTTTGTATCTTTATCGAATGAAATTGATGGAACATTTAGGAAGGCTTTCGTTAGGATTTTTTTCCCAAAATACCAGTGGCAGTATTCAAAAAATTATGGATGAAAATATTGAAAAGTTGGAAGGAATCATTGCTCACATGATGCCGGACTTAATCGGTTCCTTTTTTGTACTTGGATTGCTTTTTCTGGGGATTGGATATCTCAATATCATCATGGCGATTACCATTTTGATATCGGTTGTGATAGCATTCACTTTTCAGTATATGATATTCGGAAGTGAAAAAGCCAAAGGAAACTATGCCGCTTACATGAAAGCTTCTGCGAACATTACAAGCAGTTTTTCAGAATATATAAAAGGAATGGCGGAAGTGAAACTGTTTGGTAAATCAGGCGGTATGTTAAGAAGTTTGGAAAACTATCTGGATGAGAGTCTTCACTGGGAAATGATAAATTATAAAAAAGCGTCTTTTCCAATGAGTATGTATAAAAGCATAATTCTCTCTCTTTTAACTTTTGTAGTTCCGGTAGGAGGGTTATTGATATGGAATCATCCGACTAGGTCAACTGTATTGGCTGTTATTATGGCTCTTATTATTGCGCCGGCTTTATACGAGCCTTTGTTAACCTGTATAGATTATGCAACGCAAATCAATCTTACCAAAGCGGGACTTGTTCAAATTGAAAGTATTATGAACGAAACGGCTTTTGTAATTCAGGATAGTTTAGAAGAAATGAACGGAAGTGAGGTTGTATTTGATGAAGTTAGTTTTTCTTATGAAAGTAAAACAGGTTCATCAAGGAAACTTGCTCTTAACAAAGTTTCTCTTGTGTGTAGAGAGAAAGAAATGACCGCTTTGGTTGGGGAATCAGGAAGCGGAAAATCTACCATAGGACAGCTGATTTTACGCTTTTGGGATGTCGAGGAAGGAGCTATAAAAATCGGTGGGAAGGATATTAGAGCCATTCAAACAAAAGATTTAATGGAAAAAGTTGCTTTTGTTTTTCAGGATACTCATATTTTTTCGGATACGGTAAGGAACAATATTTCAATGAATCGGGATGTGTCGGAGGAAGAAATCATAAAAGCGGCCAAGAAAGCAAGATGCCATGAGTTTATCAGCAATCTTCCGAATGGTTATGATACGGTAATAGGGAGTGGTAATATAAAATTGTCCGGTGGAGAAGCACAAAGAATATCCATTGCCAGAACCTTTTTAAAAGACTCTAACATTGTAATTTTGGATGAAGCGTTAGCTTATACCGATGCAGAGAATGAAAATCTGATACAAGAGGCTATTAAAAATTTAATTGAGGATAAGACGGTGATTGTGATTGCCCATAGATTGAAGAGTATTATGGAGGCAGATAATATTATTGTTTTAAAAGAAGGGAAAGTCATAGAAGAAGGCAGGCATGAAAAACTTTTAGAAAAAGATGGAGAGTATAAGAGCTTATGGGACTTGCAGTTTGAAGCGGAAAGCTGGGAAATCAAGAGAAAGGTAGGTGAGCAGTAGTGAAAGAAATCATAAGAAAATTTACTCTGGGACATCCAAAACAGGTGCTCGAGCCGGTGGTATGGCATTTTTTGGAAGGATTTACAATGACTTTTCCAGCTATCGCCATTTACTTTGCTATCAATCTATTGATAGAGTACTTTGAACATCCGGAAAGAATTTTTGAGAAAGGATACTGGAATATCACCTTATGGATGTTAGGTTTATTTTTATTACAGTTGATTGTCAGTACCATTACCTTTTTAAGATTATTTCTTCCGGGGGCAATCCATTCTACGGAAAATAAAAAAGAGTTTATTCAAAAAATCAAACGATTGCCGCTTGGCTTTTTCTCTAAAACACGTTCCGGAGAACTTATTAATACGTTTACAGGAGATTTTTTAGCCTTGGAACAAAGCATGGTAGGAACCTTTACCGGTCTTTTCGGAGTAGTTTTCTCCTGTATCGTTACTTCGGTATTCCTATTTTATTTTAACCCTAAGATGGCACTTGCTTTTTACATTACAATTCCTGTTGCAGGGATTATTATTATGACATCGATGAAAGTATTTGGACATCTGATTGTAGATCTTAGAGCGGCGAAAGATGATACCGTAGAGGGATTAAACGAGTATCTATCAGGGATGAAGATTCTCAGAAGTTATAACCAAATAGGAGAGGGTTTTTCAAAACTTCAGGCAGCATACAGGCATTTAATGGAGGTTAGTATAAAAGGTGAAACGCTAGGGGGTGCTCTTCTCGGTTTGGCACTGACATTTGCAAGAGCAGGACTTCCGCTCATGTGTTTTGTCGGTTCGTATTTATTACTTGATGGTGAGATAAACTTAATTTCCTTTTTAAGTATTATTATTATCGGGACTAAGATTATAAGTCCTCTTTTGACTTGGATTAGGTACACTGTCGTGCTTAGGGCACAATATGTAAGTGCAAGCAGAATTGACAATGTAATGAAAGCGAAAGAGCTGCTTGGAACCCAAAAAATAGAAGGCATGGGGGATATTCATTTTGAAAATGTCAGTTTTTCCTATTTGGAAGGTCAAAATATCATTCATGATATCTCTTGTTCGTTTCGGAAAAATTCTCTTACTGCGATTGTAGGTCCAAGTGGTGGTGGCAAATCGACAATGCTGAAACTGATTGCAAGGTTTTGGGATGTGGATAAAGGGAATATCAAAATAGGCAGTATGCCTTTAAGGGAAATCCAACCGGATCACTGGCTGGAACACATTTCTATGGTTTTGCAGGATGTATATCTTTTTCATGAAACAATAAGAGAAAATATCATTTTTGGAAATGAAAATGTAGGAGAAGAAGATGTGATTCGTGCTGCAAGGTTGGCAGGCTGTCATGAATTTATTGAAAAGTTACCGGAAGGCTATGAAACGATTGTAGGAGAAGGAGGTTCTACCTTATCAGGTGGTGAAAAGCAAAGGATATCGATTGCCAGAGCGATTCTTAAAAATGCACCGATTTTACTTTTGGATGAACCTACTTCAAGTTTGGATGCAAAGAACGAAGTGTTGGTTCAAAAAGCAATTTCAAACTTGGTAAAGGATAAAACGGTAGTTATGATTGCACATCGCTTAAAAACAATAAAAAATGCGGATCACATTATTGTTTTAGATCAAGGGAGAATTGTAGAAGAAGGAAATCATGAAGAATTGTTAAAGAAAGAAGGGCTTTATCATAAGCTTTGGAATTTACAAAATCAATCAAAAGAATGGAAAATTTCATCAGGAGGAAAAAAGAAAGAATCGTAAAATCTAGAGTACCGTCCAATTTGTGATAATCTCCGATTTTCCTGTTTTAAACATTCGCAGATGAGAAAACGAATAAACCGCAAATGCAACGCAAAAAAATGCGTTGCATTTGCGGTTCGTTTGGCTATTCTTCTTTTAAGTAATCCTTCAGGCTTTCCCTAGCTTGTTGCAGCAGTTTAAGATATCTTTCTCGGTCATTTTCACCAAATTCAATATCGGGCTGCTCTTTTTCGCCGTTCGTGGCAGAATCCGGAGAGGCACTGATTTCCTGTTTTAAATCTTTGACTGCAAATTTCCCTTGATAGGCACCAACAATTGAAAATCCGTCTTTATAGGGTTCTTTTTTATTTTCTTTTAGAAATAAAAAGTATTTTTCACCGATAATCATAGGACGATAACCGCCTAGGGTAGAATAGTATTCTTTGCCATTTTGAGTTTTTCTTAAAAAATAATTTTCCCATACATAAATTTCATCATCCACTGCAAAATCAAAATCACCTTTTAAAATAGCAATAATTTTTACAGGTGTTTTGGTAACGCCATAGCCGGTAGTTTCGTTTTCTGTTACGATTGGTGTATCTTCTT
This sequence comes from Eubacteriales bacterium, assembly GCA_030535295.1. Lineage (GTDB taxonomy): Bacteria > Bacillota > Clostridia > Lachnospirales > Vallitaleaceae > W11650. The sequence continues at coordinate 8,341 of JAUMXK010000080.1, forward strand.
TTTCCTTTAAAACCAATACTTCAACAGCCAAATCTGCTTCTTCCTGGACATCCTGAAAATCCATAGCATAAAATTTCAATTCGGCATTTCCTTCTGAAAAGTAGGGAGGTTGCTGACTTTGCTCAGAAGTCTTGGAATGACAGGCTGAGAAACAGATAAGCACGGATAAAAGGTAAAGTATCTTTTTCATTTCCTCCTCCTTTTGGTCATGCATTTTTGATTACAATAAAAATATATTCTTTTTATTCTGAGTATTCAATTGACAAAACAAACAAATGTGTACATTTTCTATAAGAAAAAAGAAAATAATAAAATATTACAATAAAAATATTTTTTAGAAGATTTTACATTTTTTCTAAATTTATGGTACTACGGACTAGAAATGAATTGGAAAGAAGTGATATAATATGTTACAAGGAAGACAGTATGAATTATGAAGAATATATTCAGTTGGGATTAAATGGTGAGGACACATTGAAATTAATTTTATGCGGTGGTGTAGAAGAATCGGAAGAAGGGAAATTGGGAGTGGTATCGGTAGTTTATGCAACCAATGATAAAGAATTGGCAAGAAAAAAATTACAGGAACTGACCGGGAATAATCCTTCTGATAACTATTATATGGTTTACAGTGTACCGCTGGATACGGACTTGACCAAACTAACCCATTATCCGTCGATTGCGATATCAAAAGAGGATTTAAAGTGGCATTTATAAAGGTGAGATAAATAAGGAAGAGGTTTAGAGGAGCAAGTTAGGGGAATATTATGGAGATTCAAGGAAAGTTAAAAGTAGCTTGTACTGATTTGTATATTTATAATATCGGTGCTAAGTTACTGAGCGAGCCGATAGAAATAATTTATCAAATTTGTGAGCGGTATGGGGAAGGAGAGCAAGATATCAGATACTATGATGTGTATTTACTCAAAACCTCATCCGGCACGAAGATTTTAAAAAAAACATCGGCCAGAGAAGTGTCAAATTATAAAAGATATTTGGCTGGAAAAGACTTTGCAGTACCTGTATTTTATGGGGATTTTAAAGATAAGGATATGGACTGGATTTTGCTGGAGTATATTGCAGGAGTAGACTTGCGGGAGATGAAAGAGCAATATTCGATTGCCGCTGCCAATAGCTTGGTGGAGATTCAAAATCAGTATTGGGATTGTGCTGATATGGAACGCTTTTATACTTATTTGGAGCGAATCGAAAAACGCTATCATTTTGTTCGGGAAGATAAGATATTAGGCAGAGCATATCAAATTTTCTTAGACCGCCAAAGAAATTGCCCTCGAACATTATCCAATGGAGATTTTCTTCAGTTTAATGCCATCGCCAGAGAGGACAAGGTATATATCATTGACTGGGGTTTTGGTGGAATAATGCCGTATTCCTTAGATATAGCCCGTTTTATTGCTCATGCCACAGAAGATAGGGCAACCTTTCCGTTTTATATGAATGATTATCAAAAAGAGCTTTTTATTAATCGGGTTTATTCAGGGCTCTATAAAAAACCGAAATACGAGCAGTATATAAGGGATATCAATTTGGCACTTTTCAATGAATATGTCGAATTTATAGAGGCCGGCGAGGATGAAAAGAATTGGTATGGTGAGCAGGCGGAGAAATTGGCAAGAGAGATTTTGAAAAATGACATTTTACTTTCGACTTTCTGACGGAAAGGCAGTCATTGACTAATGGCATTAATGAAATTCCGGATAATTCATGTCGTGACATTTGTCAGGTGAAAATATGACGAATGGAACTACCGGAAGAAAAGAGTTTGGTATAGAATTGCAAGGAGAGAGTAGGAGATGGCTAAGTGATTTAGATGTACTCACTCAATTTATCCCTTTAAAAATTTAGCCCGGAGGAAGCGGAGTTCATCAGCATCTGAGAAACGAGAGGAAGAAAAGAGTGAAAAATAAAGAGGATTTTGAGACGCACTTAAATAAGGGTTCGTA
>JAUMXK010000081.1 GCA_030535295.1 Eubacteriales bacterium
TTCGGAGAATCAAAACTACGGAATATTCCTAGTACTACGACGGAAGACGGGTAACCGTCATGGCTATCTTTTCAACATTTTAAAAGCCGTTTTCCTTCTTTACCAATACGGTTCAGTGTATGAACTTTGGCTTTTTGCCAACTTTATACATTCAAGGGATTGACAGTCTTTTCACATAATTATATAATAATAGGTGAATAAACGGTTAGTAGACAAAAGGAGTAGGCTAATGAAAAAGATTTCACAAGCAGTTATCAAAAGATTACCTCGTTATTATAGATATTTAGGGGATTTGCTTGAAAATGATGTTGTTCGTACTTCTTCCAAGGAATTGAGCGAAAGAATGGGCGTGACAGCATCACAAATCCGTCAGGATTTGAATAATTTCGGGGAATTTGGGCAACAAGGTTATGGATATAATGTTGAATATCTATATACATCCATCGGCAAGATTTTAGGATTGGAAAAAGAATATAATATCATTATCGTCGGCATCGGCAACCTCGGTCAGGCCATTGCCAACTATATTGACTTTGAAAGAAAGGGTTTCAAAGTCAAAGGCTTATTTGATGTCAATCCTCGATTAATCGGTATGATTGTCAGAGATATCGAAATTAAAGATGTTTCGGAAATCGAAAACTTCGTTAAGGAAAACGGAGTAGACATTGCCGTTCTTACTTTGCCAAAGCAAAAAGCACCGGAAATTGCCATGAATTTGGAAAAATGGGGTGTAAAGGGCATCTGGAATTTTGCTCCGATTGATTTACAAACCAGTTCCAACAATATTTGTATTGAAAACGTTCATTTATCGGAAAGCTTGATGACACTTTCCTATGCGGTAAATGAGAAATTTTTTAATGAAGAAAACGAGAAAAACAAGGAGTAGTGATGTTTTCATTTGGTAAAAAAGATAATCCGAAAAAACCTGTTATTCGTAAGTCCCTTCCGGTATTGATTGTCAATAAAAATTGGCATGATTTATTTTCTGCCGCTAAGCCGGGGAAAATTCGCAGCACGGAAAAAAAGTTGGAAGCTTTACTCAAAAAAAATAGTCAGCTAAAGCAGGAGATAAAGGAGTATGAAGTCCTGAAAAAACAATTAATGGATGGTATCATTGCCGATATGGAGCACATTTCAGAGGAAGCCATTGAGAAAGTCGACAAAAAGATGAATACCAATTCCAATCTGATAATGGATTTAAACTCCCGTATTGATAAAACAGAAGATACCCTTCTTGACTTACCTTCTCAAATTGACGAATGCAATAAAGAGCTGGCCTTCCAAACAGCAGAAGTTTTTTATGAAAAACTGATTGCCAACACAGCTGAGTACGAGGAATACGTGTCGGAAATTGAAGTCTTGAAAAAGGCTTTGCGTAAGACGCTGGAAAAGAAAGTGGATTTGGAAGAAGAAAATTCGGCTATCTACCATAAATTACATCAGGTGCTGGGTGCAGAAGTGATTGATCAAATGGATGAATACTTCCTCGGTAAGCACATGTATAAAAAATCCTATGACCTAAAAAATCGCACGGAAACGACACAAGATTCCAGCATTTTAGAGGATTAGTCAGAAAGGAAACGCAAGATGATAAAAGGCATCGGCATTGATTTCTTGGAAGCAGACAGAATAAAAAAAGCCTTGGAAAAGCCGAATTTTATTGAAAAATATTATACCAAAACAGAAAAAGAGCAGTTATCTCTTGCCAAACTGGCCAATAATTTTGTGGCAAAAGAGGCGGTGGCAAAAGCATTTGGACTTGGCTTTCATAAATTCTTTCTCAGTGAAGTGGAGATTTTGCGAGATTCTCTAGGTAAGCCCTATGTCAGATTGCATGGCAATGCGAAAAAAATAGCAAAAAAAATGCGTATCAAAAAAATTTTAGTCAGTATCACAGACACCAATCAACATATTGCAGCAGTTGCTGTACTGGAAAAATAGGATATACTTCAGTATATCCTTTTTTAGCATTTAGGAGGCGATATCATGAATTATGTTTTAACCCCGAAACAAATGCAGGAAGTCGACAGATATACGGAATATGAACTATTAATACCAAGCATTCTTTTGATGGAGCATGCCGCTCTGGCAGTCACTACAGAAGTAATCCGCCATCATCTGCAAGGATGCAAAGTACTCGTCATTGCCGGTCGTGGCAACAACGGCGGAGACGGTTTGGCCGTAGCCAGACAATTACTCCTAAAAGGCTATGCCGTCAAAATTCTTCTTTGCTGCCAAGTGGAAGACCTTACCGTGGACAGTACCGTAAATTACCAAACTCTACGAAGCATTGATGCAAACATCGAAATTATTTCCGAACTGACAGAAACGGTTAAATCCGAAATCGCTGATGCCGATGTGGTCATTGATGCCTTATTCGGTACAGGCTGTAACCGAATGCTGACTTCCTTTTATGCCGAAATGGTGGAAGCCATCAATCAATTTTCACAAAAAATAATTGCCATTGATATTCCCAGCGGTCTGAACGGAAAAAGCGGAATTCCTATGAGCACAGCCGTAAAGGCGGATAAAACTGTAGTTCTTTCTCAATATAAACTGGGTAATCTGCTGGGAAAAGCAAAGCATTATTGCGGTGAAATGGTGCTGGCTGATATCGGTATTCCTGCCAAAGCCTTGCAAAAATTGAATTCTCAGGTCTTTTTGCTGACTCCGGATTGCTGGGAGAATTATCCCGTAAACGATGTCTTTGCCAATAAAGGTAGTCAAGGAAAACTGGCTGTCATTGCCGGCTGCTCGCAAATGGGAGGAGCCTTGCTACTTTCGGCGGAAGCGGCTTATCGCAGTGGTGTCGGTCTGGTCTATGCCTATACTTCGGAAAGCAATCGCATTCCGCTTCTGACAAGGCTTCCGGAGGCTATTGTCAATACTTATCATGACAAAAGTGATCGCTATGACTTTTATAAAATCATTGAAGATAAAAATGCAGTTTTAATCGGGCCGGGACTCTCCACAAACGGACAAGCCTATGAACTTCTGCAAATGGCGATTTCTTCGAATTTGCCTCTGGTCATAGATGCCGATGCACTGAATCTCATGGCAGAGCATCCCAAACTCCTACATCTTTGTATGGTACGCAGTGAACTCAAAATACTCACCCCTCATATCAAAGAAATGGAACGCTTGACAGGTATTTCCATACCGCAAATTGAAGCCAATATGGTAGAAGTTGCACAAAATTATGCCGAAAAATGGAATGCCGTAATAATTTTAAAAAATCATCGTACAGTAATTGCTTTTCCAAATGGAAAGTGTTATATTAATTTATTAGGTAATGAAGGGATGGCCACCGGCGGCAGCGGAGATGTCCTGTCAGGATATCTTGCAGGGCTGATTGCTTCCTGTCAAAATTCAGAATATGAAAAAGCTGTCTTATATGGTGTGTATCATCATAGTTTGGCAGGTGATATGGCAATGCATGACAAAGGTACCAAAGCAATGCTTGCCAGCGATATTATTAGTAAGTTGTGAGGTTTCTATGGCTTTTAAGAGAGTAACAGCCAGAGTCAATCTGGATGCAATCATACATAATTATCAGGCGATTCGTCAATATTTACCCGAAAACACTAAAATTATGGGTATTATCAAAGCGGATGCCTATGGGCACGGAGCTTTGCCTATTGCCCGTCAACTGGTGGATTTAAATATTGATTCTTTTGGCGTAGCCACCATTCAGGAGGGAATTTCTCTCCGCAAAAACGGTATTTCCAATCCCATTTTGATATTAGGTTATACCGGTGCGGAAGACTTTGCGGACTTGGTTCAATATGATTTGATGCAAACAGTCTATGAAAGGGAAACCGCTATCCAATTAAATGAAATAGCAAAGCTGGCAAATAAGCAAGCAAAGATTCACTTGAAAATCGACACCGGTATGGGCAGATTAGGCTTTTTTACCGACAGTTTTTCCCTACAGGCAATAAAAGAACTTGCCACTTTAAGCCACTTACAAATAGATGGGATTTTCACTCATTTTTCCAAAGCAGATGAAGAAAATCCCGAATACACCAATGTTCAAATCGAGGAATTCTGCAATTTTGTGGATACCTTAAAAGCAGAAGGTATCGCCATCCCACATGTCCATGCGTCCAACAGTGCAGGAATTTTACATCATCCTCGTGCTCACTTTAATCTGGTACGGGCCGGAATTATTCTATATGGCTCCTATCCATCGGAATTTTTGGCAAAAAGCAGTCTGCCTCTAAAACCGGCTTTATCCATTCGGGCAAAAGTTATTTTTCTAAAGTCCATGCCTGCCGGTAAAAGTATCAGCTATGGCGGGCAATATCAAACCCAAAAAGAAACAAAAATCGCTACCATTTCCATCGGCTATGCGGACGGCTATTCCAGGCTGCTTTCCAACAAAGGACGAGTGCTGATTCGGGGCCAATTTGCCAATGTCATAGGCAGAGTGTGTATGGACCAAATGATGGTGGATGTCAGCCATATCCCCAATGTGACAATCGGTGACGAAGTTGTGCTTTTCGGGGAGCAGGGCGGACAACATATTAGCATCGAAGAAGTGGCTGCACTCAGTCAAACTATTAATTATGAAGTGATGTGCCTGATTGGCAAAAGAGTGCCTCGTGAATATTACAAAGGCGACAATTATCAATTTGAAATTGATTATTTTGACATTTTAGAGGAAGGTCTTCATTTTTAAAAAGAGGATTCCAAGGAATGTAGGAAAGTTAAGTAAGGATACATAGAGTTTTTAAGAGGTTTTTATGCAAAATAATTTTTATAAGAAGGTGGCTGTCATTGCAGCCCCGATTGCTTTACAGCAGTTGGTCATTTCCAGCCTGAATATGGTGGATGTTTTTATGATTAGCTCGCTCAGTAATGCATCCATAGCCGGTGTTGGTGCCGCCAATAAGCTGTATTTTATCTTCAATTTATTTTTATTTGGAATGTGTAGTGGCTCGGCCATTTTGACCGCCCAATATTGGGGGGCAAAAGATTATCTGAATATCAAAAGAGTCTATGGTTTTACCATTACCTTCGGTGTTTTGGTATCTCTTTTGTTCAGCTCACTGGCATTGTTTGCCCCGGAATGGGTTATGTCCTTTTTCTCCAATGATGCGGCCGTCATTGCAGAAGGCTCCAAATATTTACGCTATGTTGGCCTTAGTTATATCTTCAATGCTGTCAGTTTTTCGACAGTTTTTGTCCTGCGTTCCACCAATGAAGTGAAGATTCCTTTGATGGTATCCATCATTGCTATTGGCTTAAATACCTGCCTGAACTGGGTACTTATCTTTGGACATTTTGGATTCCCTGCTTTGGGAGTATTGGGAGCGGCCATTGCCACCTTGATTGCCAGAGCACTGGAAATGATAATTCTCCTTACAATCTGCAATGTCAAGAAATTGGCACCTTCCGGAAAACCCTCGGAGCTTTTCAGTTTTTCCTTTGACTTGGTCAAAAAAATCATTATCATTGCCGGTCCGGCTCTTGCCAACGAATTAATCTGGTCGACCGGCGTGACCATGTATGCAGTTGTCTACGGAAAAATGGGAACGGAAGTTATGTCTTCGATGACCATTTTTCAAACCATAGAACAAATGGTTTTTGTCCTGGTAATCGGCGTTTCCAATGCCGCTGCCATCATTCTAGGCAATACCTTAGGCAGAGGAGATTTGGAACATGCTTATAAAGAATCTCTCCAGTTTCTGAAATTGGGATTTCTGATTGGGCTTTTTCTAGCGATAACCATTGCTTTGACCGCTGAAAAAACAGTCGGCTTGTTCCCGCTGACAGATACCGTTCATCGCTATGTGGTCAATTCCCTTTATGTCCTGGCAATCGCTATTATTCCGAGAACTATCAATACCTTAACGGTTGTCGGTATTTTAAGGAGTGGTGGAGATACTTTATTTACCGCTTTGGTAGATGGTGTCGGAGTATGGGTTATCGGTGTTCCGCTTGCCTTTTTATCCGGTATTTATCTAAAGTGGGATATCTGGTTTGTCGTGCTGGCCATCAGCATGGAGGAAGTATTCAAAGCCTTTTTGACTTTGTGGAGAACCATCAGCAAAAAATGGCTTCGCAATCTGACAGAAAATACACCATATCCCGAAAAATAATCAAATCCAACAAAAATATCAGGATAAAAAAAGTTTGTATTTAAAATATCATATTGTATTTCTGCCAAAACAATGCTATGATAGTAAAAATAACTAAGGTTACAGGAGGATAGAATGAAACCAATTAAAGTTACTGATGATATTTATATGCTTTCCGTCAACGTAGGGGACAATGCCTTACTCTTTGAAGAAATGTGGGAAATACCAAAAGGTGTTACCCTAAATTCTTACATTGTTAGAGGGGAAAAAACTGCCATTATTGACGGCGTATGTGGTTGGGATGGTATTCCGGAAAATCTCTATAAGTTACTCGATGAATTACAAGTAAAGCCGGAAGATATTGATTACTTAATTGTCAATCACATGGAGCCGGATCATTCCGGATGGATTGAATCCTTTAAGCAAATCACCCAAGACTTTAAGATTTACTGTAGTAGCAAAGCAGCTGATTTATTGAAAGTTTTTTATGGACAAAGCGAAAATATTCAAGTAGTAAAAACCGGAGATGAACTTGATCTCGGCAATGGAAAAGTCTTGAAATTCACCATGGTTCCGGGCGTTCACTGGCCGGATACCATGATGACATTTGAAACTTCTACCAAGACATTATTCCCTTGTGATATGTTCGGTTCTTTCGGTCAAATCAAGGAACATCATTTCGATGATGAAATGACGGATGCAGATTATGATTATTTCTTCGATGAAGAAATTCGTTATTTTTCCAATGTTTTAGCTGGTTTTCCAAAGCCTGTGCAAAAAGCGATTTCCGTAGCGAAAACTCTGGAGCCTGCCATTATCGCTCCGGGACACGGCCCTGTTTATCGTCAAAATGCCAATAAAATCATTGAGCGTTATGAAGATATCAGCAATTATAGAGAAGGTAAGCCGTTAAAAGAAATTACTTTATTATGGGGCTCCATGTACGGCATGACCGAAAAAGCGGTAAAATATGCGGAAGAATTGCTGGAAAAATCCGGTATTCCTTATCACGTGTTACGTTGTCCTTATGCACCTGTTGGAGATGTCCTCGCCAAGGCATATCGTTCTGCTGGACTTTTGATTGCCGCACCGACCTATGAAAATAAAATGTTCCCGTCTATGGCTGCCATGATTGATGAATTGGGCCGCAAGAAAATTACCCCAAAGAAAGTAGCTTTCATGGGTTCTTATGGCTGGGCAGGCGGTGCCAAAAAAGAAATGGATGAAATCCTTGCTGCATATAAGCTGGATTGGGAGATTGTGCATAGTCACGAGTTCAATGGCTCGCCGAATGAAGAAGATTTAGCGCAAATCGAAGCGGCTGTCAGTGCATTAATTGCCGCCATTCAATAAGTATGGAAGCGGAGATTCCCAATTTTCTTATTAAATAGAAGTAGAGAAGGGAGTATACCGAATTCTTTTCACTCATAGCTTGAAACATTAGTTAAGAAAAAGGGGCTGTTGCAAAACGATGAAAAAATCGTTTTCGCAACGCCCTTTTTTGCCTTTAAAATAATTTTGCTTTTTTTTGTTTAAATTTTTTTAGGGGCTATTTAGCAACAGCCCCTTCTTTACTAATCCACCAACACAATTTGATGGAATTTTTTCTTACCTTTTTGGATCAATAGTTTCCCGTCAGCAAAATCAGACAGTGTAACCAAGCGTTTCACATCTTCCACTTTTTCTTCTCCCAGCTTTACGCCGCCTTGTTCTACATTTCTTCTGGCTTCGGACTTCGTTGGAGCAAGACCGGTATCCACTAATAATTGAAGCAATTCCACGCCGGACTCAAAATCCGCTTTTTTCACTTCCAGAGTAGGGATATTGGCCGAATTTGCCGCACCGCCAAATAAAGAGCGTGCCGCTTCCATTGCCTTATTGGCTTCTTCTTCGCCATGCACAATCTTAGTCACTTCAAAGGCAAGAACTTCTTTGGCTTTATTGATTTCCGCACCTTCCAAGGCCCCCAAACGGCGAACTTCATCCATCGGCAAGAAGGTGAGCAGAGCAAGACATTCTTCCACCTTGACATCTTCGATGTTTCTCCAATATTGGAAAAATTCATAAGGAGAGGTCTTATTCGGATCAAGCCACAAAGCACCTTTCGCCGTTTTGCCCATTTTAATGCCTTCACTGGTGGTAAGAAGCTTAAAGGTCACACCAAAGGCAGGTTTATTTTCCAGGCGACGAATAAGTTCCACACCGCCTAAAATATTCGACCATTGGTCATTGCCGCCCATTTGCATCGAGCAACCGTATTTACGGTTGAGTTCAAGGAAGTCGTAAGACTGCATAATCATATAGTTAAACTCAAGGAAAGTCAGACCGACTTCCATTCTGGATTTATAACAGTCTGCAGAAAGCATACGATTGACCGAAAAACAACTTCCGACTTCTCGCAGCAAATCAACATAGCCAAGCTTGGAAAGCCAATCATCATTATTTACCATCATAGCTTTTCCCTCTGAAAAGTCGAGGAATTTACTTAATTGCTCTTTAAATACGTTAGCATTATGAGCGATTTGTTCATCGGTCAACATTTTTCTCATATCCGTTCTGCCGGAAGGATCTCCCACCTTGGTAGTACCGCCACCAACTAAGGCAATCGGACGATGACCGGCTCTTTGCAAATGAGCCATACCCATAATGGCAAGAAAATGGCCGGCAGTCAAGCTGTCCGCCGTCGCATCAAAACCGATATAAAAGCTGATTGGCTTACCTTCTTCAAATAATTTCGTAATCTCATCTTCATGCGTCATTTGCTCGATAAAGCCACGCTCTTTTAATACTTCCAATCCGTTTTTCATAGTTTCCTCCATCAATACACTTAAAACTTAAATATTACACTTTTAAATTGATCATTTCTAATGTATTAGTATAACAAATTATTGCCAAAAATGCTAGTGGGAATCGAGTTTTTCTGTCAAAGGAGAATGTTAGTGGTGTTGCCAAATCGCTACGAATAACAAAGAAATTCATGAGAACGCCTTAGAGGTTCTGCTTAAAAAGCATATCCGGCAAGTCTAGTCGTACAAAACCTTATCCTCAAAGGTTTACCACAATCCCATTTTCAATTAAAGCACTATAATATGACCAATCAGACGGCAAAAGAAGGGCTGATGGAGTATTTAGAAGAGTATAAGGAGAATAGACAGTAAAAAGAGCAAAATACTGACGATTGCGAGTATTTTACTCTTTTTTATTTTGCTCTTTAAACGTAATTTCTACTACCTCTTCAACGGAGCACTGATTCAAAAGATTACATATATTATGTATGGTTTCTACATTGACATTTTGATTATGCTTTAACTTATGAATAATCCGTGGATTAATGCCGTTTTTAATGAGATAATAGGTACTTATTTTTTGTTTTTTCATGGTTTCCCAAAGAGGATTGTAGTTATATGCCATTTCCGTTCCCTTATGCGAATGATTCACTCCTTCATAACAATAATTAGTTTCCTTTAAATACAGTATAGACAAAAAATGTCATTTATAATATACTTACGATAATATGCATATTGACCGATATATGAAAAGGAAGGAAATTTCAAAAAAATTTAACTATGACAAAAAGTGTCTTTGTTGTTTGGTAAAATAGGGTTATGATTAGAGGTTTTAATGACAAAACATAGCATGACAATGGAAAAGTTGAAAAGTTTATGAAAAGAATAGAAACATTTTGGAGAATTGGTAGATATTCTTTAAAATTTTTATCAACAAAATATATATAATATTCTCAACTTTCCCAGCGTAAATTACTAAATATAGCCTGAATAAATCTGGGTTGAGA
>JAUMXK010000004.1 GCA_030535295.1 Eubacteriales bacterium
ATTCCTCGATATTTTTCAAATTGATTTGGAATGTATGTTTTGCCTTGTCGGGGCTAATTCTAAAATTGGTAGAATGAACAATATAGTCCTTAGGAAGTGTTATTTCTCCTTTTCGGGTTGAAATCTCATAGATACATCTCTTCCCGTCGATGGCCAGCGGCATATCCGGCACTACAACTCTCCATCCGTTGTCTTTGTTTAATTTGACCGGAATGGTTTGATGCAAATAACTATAATGAGAGTCATTAAGTAATTGCCGTAAATATGCTGTTACTTCCGCATTTTCCTCCTGCGGCTGCACTCCACCCTGCCAATCAATAAAGACCTCAATCTCCGTTTTGGGCTGCTTGGTTGTCAGCTCAATATTATGGGCGAATTTGACATTTTGCTCGGTATTCAAAATAAGCTCCATTGGCGGATTCATCAAATACCAATTCCCATCTTTATTTTTTTCATGCAATTGAAAATTGTAATTAAAAGAGATGGACTCCCCTGCACCTAAGGTGATATTGGAAAGGAAAAAGCCGGACTTATGATTATAAGTATAAAAGGATTTATAATTGTTTATCTTTTCAACCCTTTTTAAAAACTCCGCTCTTTCTTCATTGCTTCCACCCTCTTTATGGGCTTCTAATTTCAATTCTTTTGTTAAAATGTTAAAATTTTCACGATTGTAGGGCTCAAATAACTTGGCTGAAACAAGGCTTTTTGTGAATAAGCTCTCCCTAAGATATTTTAGAATTTCCGCAATGCTATTATCAGAAGATTTCGCATGAAAATTCTGAGTATGGTATTTTAGCCCTTCTATCCATCTTACATGTTGTAGGCTTTCATCCATATCCATCCAAATTGTATATATATTTGTATTAGTATTCAAATAGCCTAGTTCATGTGCCAAATAATTATAATTCTCTACATATGGTTTAACACCATTTCCTATCTGATTCATTTTTATAAGATAGCTTGTCGATGTCGATGAAAAACCTCTTCTCCACTCAGAAGAAGTTCCGTATTTATAAAAAAACTGATGAAAAATATCATAACCTTCTTCATAAATCGGTACTTTAATCTCTTTTTTATTATTATAATTCGGTGAATAACCATAATTTGGCGAATCGCCTGCCAACAGGACCATGACTTTTTGGTTTTGGCTGGAACGCAGAATTTCTCTTGCCTTCCAAAAACCGTCCTGAATGAAGCGTCCGGTCGTTTCCTTTGCAGAAAGTGCGTCAATGGCAGCATGAATGCTTGTCAAATCCGATGACAGTGTTTGCTCAATTCTTCCATTATCATCATAGGCAACAATCCCCATCTGAAATTTGGTTTCTCCGCCTTGATTGCCTGCCATCAAGTCCGAAGCAAATGTCTTGGCTTTCTCCTTTATTTTGGCAAGACTATTTTTTACAGCAGAAGAAGTATCAAAAATCAAGACGACATCTGCCGGTTTTGCCACATCATTTCCGGTAATGGTAATTTTGGCTTCAAAGGTATCTTTTGAAATCGCTTTGACTTCCTTTTTAAAGCCGATACCTTCCTGCTCAAGAACGACGGGATTCGTTCCTCTAATTTGTCCGAGCTCTTCCGTTTCTCCTTCAGCCGATACCGGCAAGACCAACATACCCTGAAACAGCTGGATTGTCATTATTAAGACAATGAATTGCGACAATACCGAGCGAAAAATCTTCCCTTTTTTACTCATAAACTCCTCACTTTCTGCATAAAACATTCTTCTTTTTTAAAGAAGATTTTACATTTACGTCTACCCTTTATATTACAATATCATTACAAATACTATATATTTATTTTATAATTAAGTCAATAGTCATTTTAATAGTAATAAAGCCTGAGTAATTTACGATAAATAAGAAAGCACATCAAGAAACAAGCCATTGCACAAGCTTTTCCTATGCAATGGCTTTAATCATCTTTCAGTTGTTATTTCCGTTTTATAAAAATCGCTCCTGCAAAAAAGAGAATGCCGCATAAGAAATAATATAATTTCGGAATACCGGAAGTTTGCGGCAAGGTCGTCACACCTTGCGGTACCGGTACATCAATTTCAATAATTTCTTCATACTGCGAACCATCCGGTCGCTTGATAATGATTTGGATTTTCTCTTTTCCGTAGAACTTAGGATCCGGGGTAAATTTCCAGTGTCTGCCGTCAAATTCAATGATGCCGTTCTTCGGCGGTACGACTACTTGTGGTACATCACCATCCGGAATATCCAGTTCTCCCTCTGTGCTCGGGGATTCCGGTACCGGATTTGGCGTTGGCTCAGGAGTCGGTTCTGGTGTAGGAGCCGGTTCTTCCGGCTTTGGCTCAGGAGTCGGTTTTGGTTCTTCCGGCTTTGGCTCCGGCTCCGGTTTTGGAGTCGGTTTTGGTTCTTCAGGCTTTGGAGTCGGTTCAAACGGCGTTACCGTTTCCACCGGCTTATAGGTATTGGTCACGGTGATAACAGCCTTGCGAATCCTAGTAGGAATGCCATTTATCAACACATTTTCTTCTTCGAAACTTTGAATCGGATGCATGGTATCAACGACCGCACCGTTTTTATCTGTCGCCTTCATTTCATAAGGTGACGGCACAGGATTTTCCACTACATGATAGCGATACTTCTGGCCGTTATTATCATATTCCGGTAAATTTATGTAGGTAAAACTCCAATGACTTGAAGCACTCAATATTTCCGGCTGTAAGAAGGAAGTACCGTTTCGCATCAGTTGTACCGTAGTACTCTCTTCCCTCTTATCCACCCAAACTTTTTTGACTTCAATCGTCACTTCATCCGTTCGGATATTGGTGAGCTTTATCTCAGCGGTTTTCTTTCTGTCACCTCTCAAGGTAATTTGTCCGCTTTGTGGCAATTTTTGATAACCGGTCTCCATCTTTTGTTCCGCTATAGTACGGTAGCCGTCTACACCGCCTTCTTCTACAAAGTACACAATATCACTTCCGTCATCCGCCTTGGCATAAAGTCCGCTAAAGACCACCTTGGTTTCCCCGGGATTTAACACTTTGGTTGCTATCGGTGCTGTTTGTTTATTGCTTTTCAAGAAAACGGTAATCGGCTTTGCCGGTTCTCCGGCAGGCTTTTTCCATTCTTTTTCCACTGTGATGGTGGTAGGAATCCGGCTGGCATTGATAAGAAACAGCTCTTTGGTTGTTTTGTTTAAGGCCTTGCCGTCCGTCACGGTTATTTGTCCTTGGCCATTTACCGTCAATGTATAGACTGTATTGTCCTGCAAATAACCTTGTGGAGCTTTGGTCTCTCTGAGTGTATAGGTTTTATTATTGTCCAAACCGATAAACTTCGCCAGACCGAAATCTGTGGTAGTCAATTTTCTCCATTCAGTATTTCCGTCAAAAATGGTAAATTCCGCACCTTCCAGCTCTTTGTTTTCTTCATTTACTTTTACCACTTCTATACCGGTAAAGGTAGCGAATTTGGCGAAAGAATCGTAGTGAGTGCTTTGATACTCTTCATTTCTCACACTGATATTCTTTTCTTTCACCATCACGGTGTTGGAAATGGTTTGTCCGCCTGTGGTTGCAATATCGGTAAGATACTGTAATCGGTATGCTTTGTGCTTTTTCACTCTGAGTTTCACTTCAATCTTCTTCTCCACTTTGTTGTAGAATAGATTTTGTTCCGACCCTTCCGTCTTTAGCTCAATCAGATTGATATGCTCGTCAGCAGTATCAAAGGTACCGTCCGCCTTGATATCCATTTCTATCAGGCGCATCTTACCGACTGTTTGCAGACTGCCGTCTTCTTTTTCCCGAAAGCTGTGTTGCGGTGCTAAGGTATCTACAAAAGTAATCTCGGTATTATCTGCCACCAGTCTCGGTACATAGTCAACTGTCCAGGTCAAAGCACCGAATTGGGACGGTCTTCTTGAAATACTGCTGGTATTGCCTTTATCCAATTTACCGTCATTTTCTTTGGTCAGCATTTTCGGTTCAAATTTTGTTTTTTGCTCTGCCACCAGTACACGATTACTAAATGGAGCAAAGCTTATCGGCTCTACTTGTACTTTATTTGTTATTTCAATTTTATCTTTATTATAGGTCGCAAATTTATCATCAAAGTTGCTCACCTTTGGTCTTGCTTTCAATAAAATGACATAAGGCTTCTCAATATTTTCTCTGATTTCAAATTGCGCTACGGAGGTTCCGACAAATTGATTGCCGCTAAAGGCAATGGCATTGAGCTCGGTCTCTGTCAATGCATCATTGATAGCCTCCACAGAAGAATTGGTATTACTCCATTCTGCCGGCTTTTTCCCTTCAAATACTAAAAAGTCTTTTCCATCCTGAATTGGCACAAATTCCCAATCTGCAGGCAGAGTGTCCGTAATCCGTACGCCGTCAAAATAGGTTTTAAAACTTTTAAACGGACTTTTATTAAAGCTGATTCGATAGATAACCGAGTCATCGGTATGATGATAGCCCGATTCGGTATCCGTTGCTTTTTGGTTTGCAATGGTAGAAGTCAGTACCTCGCCAGGCATCCAAGCATTTCTATCTAGCATTTCTTTCGCCAGCATTCTTGGCCGAAAGTCATTGGATTGTGTAAACGAGGTATCCACTTTCACATTTCCATCGAAGACGGTCGCACCGTTAAAGGCAAGTTTTTGACCATTGCTGAAGACCAATTCCGGATTGGTCGGTTCCGTCCAAAGATTGACCCTCCATGTATCTTTCTTTGCTTCTGGATTATTGGCTGTAATTTCTACTAAATCCGCCACATGGATGCCATCCGAGTAAAGCTTATGTACTTTGTAGCTTAAATCGCCTCTTTCTACTTCTATTTTTACCAATTTTTGATACGATGGATAGCCTCGTCCCGTCACACGAGCAATTGTATTTACAATCGCAACTCCGTCAATGCTCTTCTCTGTCCCTTCCGGATTTAAGCTCAACTTAGACTCGTTAAAAGGCAAAAACGGCAAAAAATCAAATAATCTCGGACTTGTCAAATGTTCTACCGAGCGTTGCGGCTCACCTTGTGAATCCACTCCATCTTTGATTTTCAGAGTCCACTTCACTTGCAGACTGTCCCATGTCTGCTCTCCGCTCTTTCGCACCAATTTGGTGCCGATATAAGCCGTTGCCGAAACATTCCTATAACTTCTTTCTGTCATTCCGTCCCATTCCGGATAAAAGGCATTTTGATAAAATTTAAAGTCATAGCTGCTCAAATCAACTTCTACCTTTAAAACCAATCTTCTCGGCTCACTGCTGCCATTATCATAATCCGGAACAGCAAAACGTGAATGAGCAGGTAAACTTGTAATTTCATTGCCAATCGGTATCCATGTGACATTGGCATAAAATTTACCATAGTCCAAATGGGTGCTTTGCTTCAGTTGTGCCTCTTGACTTGCTGTAAGAACCGGTTTCTGCCACTGCGCCGACACAAATTTCATAGAATTTTCTTCATTCAAATTAATCGTCGCTTGGACATCACCATCTTTCAAATGTAAGTTATTTAGCCCCTTAATTCCTTGCAAATTGGCATAAAGATACCATTCAAATTCGAATTTTTTGGGTTCATTCGGTTTGGGATGTTTTTGGTGCTGTTGGCTTTTGAGAAATAACTCCATGCCTCTTATTTTTGCCTCTGCCGTAGCGGTCGCCACCGATACACCGCTATGATTCAAAAGCTGAACCGTGTTTTTTTTGTAGAATATATTATACGCTTTCATGTTGGAACGATACAATTCATCTTCTGACATCTTGGTATAGAATCTGATTTCCTGCGGACTGCTTGTTCCGCTTGGAAAAAGATAATGAAACCCATCCGGTGTCGTATCCGCATCTGACGGATTGACATCATCCATAATGACATCCTCCAAACTGCCCCCAACTAAAATGGCATTAGGACGTGCTAAATCGTTACTCATACTTTTCAATTCACCGGTATCCGGAACTGTTCTACCTGCATTTTTCGGTTTTTTATAAAAAATATCCTTTAATGTATATCCGCTCAAATCCGCCGGTATTTCCTGTCCGTGCACATTTTGATTGAGCTCTACCACAACCTTCCACTCCACATTGCGGTTTTCATAATGATTTCTTGAAAGAGTCTTCGTCTTGGAACTGTCTTCCGATACACTTACCAATTCTTTCGTAATTCTTGGCGATAAATCCGGTGTAAACGTCAAATTATAGTTTTTCTCTAAAATTGTCCTCATTTCGGAAGTCGATTGACCGCTGACGGTAGTCAGATAAAAACGCCCCGAAAAACCAAAACTGACATCTTTTGTTTCCTGACCGAAAACTTCTTTTTCTCCATTGAACACAATTCTTGCTACCAGAGCCGTTCCGTCCTGACGAAACATCACTTCACCGATTTTTACATTTTCCTTTGTCTTAAAGTCCAAAGTTTGAGTAATGAATGTGTCTACCGATAAATCATTCGAAATTGTAAACTCGGCAAAGTCATTGTACCTTACCACTTCATTTTCATCCACCGGCAAACCTGCCTTGATATAATCACCCTCAACCTTGATAGCCATTTCCATATTAAATTGGACTTCCTTGGATGTATCAATATTACTGCCGTCAGCCAAATCCGCTCCTGATTGTTTTACTTCTTTTTTGTCAATCTGTACTCTTGTCGTGACATCGATTCCTGTTCTTTCATTTTCTGCAAATATACTGACATAATTCGGCAATATACCGATTAACATTATTATAACTAATAGTAGGCTAATTCCTTTTTTCCTCATATTATTTCCCTCTTTTTTGCATATTAATTCTGACGAATATTATATCGGATATTTGCCCTATAAAATAAATAGCTTTTTCTCCTTTTGCTTTTGTTTTTGAAATTTTTTCCCTGCTTGTATAATAAAAAGAGAGGTCTTTTCCTAATATGATTCTCTAAAAGCAGATTCGGTTATTTCCTTTGTCTACTTGTAGAGAATCTTATCCTTGTACCTCTCTTTTTGCTTTAATCCATTTTAAATTGTTTGGTAAACGAAATCATATCTTCTGCAATCAATACCAGTTGATTGCTTGCATCGGATATCTTTTCAATCGTCGATACCTGCTGCTCTACGGTCGCCAGTACTTCCTCTGTGCTGGCTGCATTTTCCTCTGAAATCGAAGATAAATTCTCTATCATAGAGAGTACCGTTTCTTTCTCTTCTTCAACATTGCCCTGCAATTTATTGATATTGGCAATAATACCCTTGGTTTGCTCAATCGCATTGGCAATTCCTTCAAAGCGAGCATTGGTATCTTCTACGCTCTTTTCTTGCTCCTCTACATATTTGCTGACATTGTCGATTGCTTCCACCGCAAAATCGGCCTTCTTGGAGAGCTCTGCAATAATCTCTTTGATTTCTTCGGTAAAACGGGTAGAATCTTCCGCCAGTTTACGTATTTCATCAGCAACTACGGCAAATCCCTTTCCTGCATCTCCCGCTCTGGCCGCTTCGATAGCCGCATTCAATGCAAGAAGATTGGTTTGGTCGGCAATCGAACCAATCATATCGGAAGCAGCTTCAATCTTTTTGGTTGATTGATTGGTACTTTCAATCACGTCAAAAATCTCTTTCGATGATTTCTTGTTGTCCGAAGTCGTTCGGTTCAACTTTTGAATGGTTTCCAGACCACTGTTTTTCAGATTGTTGACAGTTTCCGTTGACTCATTCAATTTTTCAATCAAATAAAGATTTTCCTTTAAAGAATCACTCAGTTGCTCCATGGACGCCAAGCCTCTTTGAGTGTCCTCCGCCTGTGTATTTGCTCCATTGGCGATTTCTCCAATGGTTTGAGCGATTTCCCCCGAAGAATCGGCCGATTGATTGGCAATCGCTGTCAACTCTTGGGAAGAGGAAGCCAGAACTTCCGCATTTTTATTGATAGAAACAATCATTGCTTTCATATTGTCAATTAACTGCATGATGGAACGGCTGATAATACCGATTTCATCTTCACGTTTCAAATAATTTTCGGTGGCTGACTGCTCCTTAATAACCAAATCAAAACCGGCGATTTGCTCAATCAAGCAACTGATATGCCTGATAGGATTGATAAAATTATTTGAAAAGAAATACACTGTCAATAATGCAATCAGTAAAAACGGAAAACTGACCATAATTCCCGAAAAAACGGTAGTCCTTATCGGCTGAAGCATTTCTTCTTCCGCCAGTTGAACTACAACACCCCAATTCGTACCCTGTATTTTGGAATAAGAAGCAATCTTCTTACCTTTCCAGTCATACTCTACAATACCGTGGGTATTGCCGGGATTTCTGAACATTTCCATGTCTTTTTCATATACTTGCAAAAATGGTATAAAGGCACTTTCTTCCTTTGCCAATTCCTGAATGTTTTTGTTTTGATTTGTATATTTCTTATCAGGATGTCCCATGATATAGCCCTTATCATTTATAATAAAGGCATAACCCGATGTGCCGTACTTAAAATCATCCACAATATCCGATAGGAAATCTGCCGACTTTACACCGCTGATAACCGCACTGACTTGTCCGTCTTTATACATCGGAGCAGCAATTACAAATATTTTCATACCGTTTTGCATGTTCACAATCAAATCCGAATAGTTGGCTTCTCCCTTCATTGCCATCTGAAAATAGGCTCTTGCCGATACATCTCTTCCGTCTGAAAATGCGATACCTTTGCTGTCAAATATATCAAAATCTAAATATTCGGTCTCTTTACTTTCGTTCTTCATCTCCAATCGTATATTTTCCTTGCTGTTCCTATCAGTGTTAAACGATTCTCTTCGTCCGAAGCTACTCATAAAATTAAGATCGGCATTTACTTTTTCAGCAATAATATTCGAGATATTCTTCGCCGTTGTTTCCAGTTTTTCTCTTGTATCCTTATGAATACTTTTTGCCATCATCACCGATGCTACAACTACTAACACAATTGTTAAAAGTAACATGGTCACACATGCCAATAAAAGTAATTTCGTTCGAATACTTTTTAGCCTTGTTGCCTTTCTTTTTGATGTTTTAATTTCTTTCTTCAATTCTGCCTCCTTGATAAGTATGATACTATTTTTATCGGCATTTTTTGTCAAGAAAATACCAAATATATTATAAAATCATCTTTCCGATATTTTTATGGATTTATTTCAGTATTTTAAATCTTTTTCTTTAGTCACTATTTGCTTGAAGATAGTACTTGATTAAAATATCTTAAAACATCAAAAGCCGCTAAGCTTTCACTTAGCGGCCATATTTTCCATCCACATTTCAAAAAATTACTCTGCTTTGATACCATACTTACGATTAAATTGTTCGATACGGCCTCTAGCTGCAGTTACCTTTTGTTGTCCGGTATAGAAAGGATGAGAATCAGATGTAATTTCCATGCGAATCAACGGATAGCTATTGCCATCTTCCCATTCTACCATTTCACTTGATGTTCTGGTCGAAGCACTTAAAAACTTAAAACCGGATGTTGAATCCATAAATACGACCGGATGATACTCCGGATGAATACCTTTTTTCACTATTTTCACCTCTTTCCTCAGCAAATTTTACGAGGAATAAAATCACCTCATAAATAACTCGTTAATTATAGCATACTTTTTTTGAAGTTGCAAACTATTTTTAAAAATTATTTTGTTTTTTACTTTTTCTTTTTCTTTTGGCAGACCCTATTTCTTCTCTAATGCCTCATGGATGGACGATTCCAGTTCATGACCTTCAGAAAAGAATTTTTCATACCATAATAAAAACATATAGACTGTCCAAATCTTGCGGCTATTGTCCGCTTCTCCTAAGCGATGTTTCTCCAATAGCGACAACAAACGCTCCGTATGGAAATAACGCTCGGCAATCTCAGAAGAAAAGGCTGCTTTCACCAATTGATAAAAGGAATCCTGTTTCAGCCAAATACGAATCGGTACCGGAAAGCCAAGCTTTCTCTTATTGGCAACCGCTTCCGGCAAATGCTTTCTTGCCGCCAAACGCATGGCATACTTGGTATTCTTTTCATTGACCCGGAACGATATCGGCAAGGTCTGTGCCAATGATATCACTTCCTTATCCAAAAACGGAACCCGGAGCTCCAAGGAATTGGCCATACTCATTTTATCCGCTTTCAAAAGGATGTCTCCCACCATCCATAAGTGAATATCCAGATATTGCATTTTGGTAATCGGATGGGCATCTTTGACCTTATCATAAAACGGCCTCGTAATGTCCTGCGGTGTAACCGCATTGGCATTATGTTTTAAAAGCTCCCGTCTTTCCTTGACAGAAAAAATATTGGCATTGCCGATAAAACGCTCTTCCAAAGTCTTGCCGCCTCTCAGCAAAAAGTTTTTTCCTTTTATATTCGGCAATAGCTGAGCCATACCGGCTACCCCTTTTCGTAAGAACATCGGTATCTTCTCATATTTCGCCATGCTAAGCGGCTCATGATAAATCCGATATCCACCGAAAAGCTCATCGGCACCTTCTCCGGACATGACCACTTTTACCTTTTCTTTGGCAAGATTGGACACAAAGTAAAGGGCAATGGCTGCCGGGTCTGCCAGCGGTTCATCCAGATAATACTGAAGTTTCGGCAATATCCCCCAATATTCTTCTGTGGTAATAATCTTATCATAACATTCTACACCAAGCTCTTTGGAAAGTGCTTTGGCATATTCCGTTTCATTGTATTTATCATAGTCAAAGCCTACGGTAAAGGTCTTACGGTTTCCGGAGAAAACAGAGGCCACATAGCTGGAATCCACACCGGAAGACAAGAAACATCCGACTTCAACATCTGCTATTTTATGAGCCTCTACCGATTCCATCACCTGTTTATCGATTTTTTCGACCGCTTCCTCCAGTGTCAGATTCTCTTCTCGGAAATGCGGCTCCCAATAACGGTAGGTATTCCATCCACTATCATCATAAATCAGATAATGTGCCGGCGGAAGTTTTTTTACTCCCTTGAAAAAGCTATCTTTCGTCGGTGAATATTGGAAGGACAAATAGTTTTCCAATACTTTTTCATCCAGTTCCTTGACAAAATTGGGATGCGGTAAAAAACTTTTGATTTCCGAACCGAACAAAAAGCTGCCCCCCATACTTGGAGCATAATAAAAAGGCTTAATCCCGAAATGATCTCTGGCAGCAAACAATTGTTTCTTTTCCAAATCATAAACGGAAAAAGCAAACATCCCACGTAATTTATTTAAAACATCCTTTCCGAATTCCTCATAACCTTTCAGCAATACCTCCGTATCTCCGTTGGTTTGAAAACGATATCCTTTTTGAATCAGCTCTTCTCTGATTTCTTTATAATTGTAGATTTCACCATTAAACACCAATACTTTATTGCCATCCTCACTTTTCATAGGTTGGTGTGACAGCTCCAAATCCACAATACTCAATCGACGGAATCCCAATGCTATCTCCTCATGGATGAAATATCCGTCTTCATCCGGGCCACGATGAGTAATCGTATCCGCCATTTTTTTTATCACTTGCTCTTTTGCATTTATATGGTCAATAAAACCGACAAATCCGCACATAATTTCTTCCTATCCTTATTTTTTATTCGATTGCAACACTGCTGCTTTCAGTCTTTGCACCGTTTGTTCTGTTTCTTCTTTTTCCACCTCAAGCACAATATCGGCATACTTTCTGTATAATGGCTCCCTTTGTAGGCATAAATCCTCCAAAGTCAAGCCTTCCGGTATCAAGATACCCCGATTTTGTGCAGAGCCGATTCGCCGCATAATTTCCTCAAACGATACCGCTATATAGACCACCTTACCAAGCTCTTTCAGATGCTTCATGGCTTTTTCATAATAAATGGCACTACCTCCGGTAGAAATCACTGTATTTTGGTAAATAATTTCCCCAAGTAATTCCTCTTCCTTTTGAGCAAAGGCCTCATTTCCTTCTTCATCAATAATTTCTTGCAATAATTTATGGTATTTTTGCTGAATCAGCAAATCCGTATCGACAAAATCATATCCCAATCTCTTTGCCAAGATGACCCCGAGCGTAGATTTTCCGGCTCCCGACATACCAATCAGAACAATATTATTCGGTTTCATATTACTTCACAAATCCTTCTTTTTCATAAATGCCCTTAAGTTTCAGGCCAATTTCCTTCATACTTCTCTGCCTGGCTATCTCCAGTCCATTTTCTCTCAGTTGCGGCTTTTCACCCTGTATGATTGCTTCAATCTTTTCCTTAAATTCTTCCGTTGTCCTTGCTTTACAGACATGGACATCGTCTTCCAGCCAGCTATCATACACCGGAATATCCCGAACAACCACCGATATTCCGCATGCCAATGCCTCCAATACTACAATTCCTTCCGTTTCCTCATGGGTCATAAAGGCAAATACATCCGCTCCGCAATAGGCATCCCGCAATTCATTGGGTGTAACAAATCCCGGAAAATGGAGATTTTTCGGTGGATTTTCCACTACATCCCGTACAGCCTGCGGAACGATAGACAAATTGGTATGGCCAAACCACATAAATTCGGCATTGGGCATTTGTCTTGCCAAATCCGCAAATTCGATAATTCCTTTTCTGGCAATAAAATGACCGACCGATATTATCACCGGCGTATTTTCGGCGATATCATATTTTTGGCGAAAACTTTGTTTTTTCTTGTCATTGGGCAAGAAAAAGTAGGTGTCAATGCCATTGGAAATCGGATAAATCTGTTTATCCATTCCATATTTACGGAGTAAGCTCTTGGAATACTCGGTAGGAGTAATAATAATATCCCCCAAATTGTAGCAAAACTGAATCCAACGCTTAAAAAACGGTGCCAACCAGTTCGAGCCCTTGAAAGAGTTGCGAAAATCCTCTTCTGTAGAATGTGCATAATACACTACGGATTTTCCTTGCAATTTGGCAATCTTGCTGGCAATGACCGAATCCGGGAAAATTGTATTGATGTGAATCACATCTGCCTTCTTCCACCATGAATTGGTTGTTTCGATTCCGGCCGCTTCCAGACTCCTACTTTGATGCAAAATCGCTCTTCCGATTCCGCTTTTACGAATATAGCGAAACCCTCCCATATAGATATGTACTCTCATTTCTATCACCTACCATCTTGTCAATCCGATTACTCAGAGAGATATAATACCACAGGACAATGATCACTTCCAAAAACATCTGCATGAATTTCCGCATCGGAAATTCTATCTTTAAAATCATCAGAAACCAGAAAATAGTCAATTCTCCAGCCGACATTCCTTTCTCTGGCCTTTCCGAAATACGACCACCAGGAATAGGCATCTTTCTTATCCGGATACAAATAGCGGAAAGAATCGGTAAAGCCGGAAGACAAAAGTTCCGTCATCTTGCCTCGTTCTTCATCGGTAAAACCGGCATTTCTCCGATTGCTCTTGGGATTGGCCAAATCAATTTCCTGATGAGCTACATTTAAATCGCCGCAGACAATTACCGGCTTTTTCTTATTCAATTCTCCCAGATACGCTCGGAACGCATCCTCAAAATTCATTCTATCATCCAGTCTTTCCAACTCTCTTTTGGAATTAGGAGTATAAACCGTCACCAGATAAAACTCCGGCATCTCTGCCGTAATTACTCTGCCCTCCCTGTCATGCTCTTCCACACCGATATCATAAGTCACGGCAATCGGCTCTTCCTTACAAAAAATAGCAGTTCCGGAATAGCCTTTTTTGGTTTTGGCATAGTTAAAATACTGGTGGTAGCCTTCCAGCTCCAATTCAATCTGGTCCGGCTGAATTTTTGTTTCCTGTAAACAAAAGAAATCTGCATTTTGATTTCTGAAATAATCATAAAAACCTTTAGTTACCGCTGCTCGAATGCCATTGACATTCCATGAAATAAGTTGTTTCATTTTTTCTTCCTTTTCTATATGATTTCGATAGCGTATCAATCGCTTACGCCAAGTTTAATAAGTTGGTATACTGCAATAAGATATTGTTATTGTGCTTTCCTCTTGCTGAAATACTGAATCAAAAGGACAATTGCAATCCCTGAAAGAGCCAGAACAAAGCACCAAAGACCGAATAAGGAAAACATTTCCTGTCCTTGTCCGAATGGCCAAAGTTTGCGTAAAGAGCCCAGCATCATACCGATTAAAAAGGCAAACACTGCACTGTGATACCTCTCTAACAGCCACTTCAACAATTTGGCAAAACTAATAATTCCCCAAACGGCGCCCAGCATGAATACCAAAATTATCAATAAATTCCCTTCTTGCAAAGGATGTTTTAAGGCATCCAGAATTTGTCGGTATTTCCCCAGCACCAACAAAATGAAGGAGCCTGAAATCCCCGGCAATATCATGGCACAAATAGCAATAAAGGCACTCAAGAAAAAAGCCCACAAAGTTGCCGGTGTTTCTTTCGGCAAAAAGCCAATCAGCCAAAACGGTAACAATGCACCAATAAGCACGAGTAAGTAGTTCATCGGCTTTCTTTCAAAATCTTGAATCATCAAAAACGAGGAGCCTAAAATTAAACCAAAAAACACCGCAAAGGTATAAGCCTCATAATGGTGCAACAGATAAGTCATGACATTGGCTAAACTCAAAATTGCCACAATAATTCCCGCTGCCAGCGGCACCAAGAAACGTAAATTCATTCGTTCCAGCAATTCTTTCCATTTTCGAGCAAAAAGCAGTGACAACATTTGACCATCATAGCTACTGATAGTTTCTATCAACTCTTCATAGACACCGACAATCAGAGCAATGGTGCCTCCCGATACCCCGGGAATAATATCCGCTGCTCCCATTAAAAAACCTTTCAACATCAAAATAAAGGCACTTACTCCGACTTCCTTCGGTTGCTGTTTATGCCTATTTTCAAACCTCACGCTTTGTCCTCCTCGGATTTTACTTCCATTTGCTTTTCTTCCGCATTTTCTTCTATACCATCTTCTATGCCTTCTTCTGCGGCATCCTTCTTGTCCGTTTTTTGAAATGTTTCCAAGGTTTGGTCATAAATATCATTTTTTGCCTCATCCGGCATTTTCTTTGCCTTGGCATCCAAAACACCGGTGACAATCATGGAAACGAATAGCAAAGCCAAAGATAGATAAACTAAATTGTGGTTTTTGTTAATCACGCAAACTCCGGTTCCGTACATCAAATAATAGTCCTGACCTACTTTTACCAAGGTAAACAGTGCCACTAAAGTCGAAATTCCGAAAATCAGGTTGCTGATTAGTTTCAATCTTTTTTTATTCATAAATTCTCCTTCTAGCGAAACACACTACCACCGATGAATTCCCGCAAAATAGAATTTGCCGGAACACTTTCGCTACCATATCCCAAAAAGTAATCCAAAAACTTCAGCAAACGTCTTGCCTCATTATATGCCGGCGAAGATTCCGGAATATGAAACAGCAGCGGATCGGCATATTGTTTCAAAATAGCCAATTCATAAATGTGAGCGGAATTGAACATAAAATCCGCCGATTCCTGAAACGGGAAAATATATTTTTCTTCTCCCCGTCTGACAGAATCCCACATCAAAAGAGTTTTCTCAGCCGATACTCCACGATATTGAAAATCTCTGACCATTCTGCGAATGCAGCGGCCATCGGTAGTCGGAATCCGGTTGTGGCTATCCAAATTCAGCTGTGTCAAAGCACTAATATATATCTTATACTTACTTTCTTTCGGTAACGAATAAGAAAGTTCATCATTTAAGCAATGAATCCCTTCGATAATTAAGATTTCATTTTCGGAAAGCTCTGTTGGCTTTTCACTGTACTCTCTTACACCGGAAATAAAATCAAACTCCGGCAAAAATACTTTCTCTCCGGCCAAAAGTCTGGTCATATCCTCATTAAAGCTCTTGATATCAATCGCATGAATGCTTTCAAAATCATAGTTGCCAAACTCATCTCTTGGCGTTTCTTCCCGATTGACAAAGTAATTGTCTACCGAGATAACTTTACCTCGAATACCATTGGCCAGCAGCTGAATGGACAGGCGATGAGAAAATGTAGTTTTTCCCGAAGAAGAAGGGCCGGCAATAAAGACAAATTTCTTTTTATCGATATTTGCCGCAATCTTGGAACTGATTTCAGCAATGGTTTTTTCCATCAAGGCTTCCGTTACCAGAATCAAATCTTTCATCCTGCCGTTTTCAATCATTTGATTTAATTCCGAAGTATCTTCCACGTGAATCAGCTTTCCCCATTCGGAAGTTACTTTCAAAGTTTCATATAATTTACGGTCCGGATTAAATTCCGCCACTTGATTAGGATTATTCTTTTCGGGAAATTGCAACATAAAACCGCTTTCGTATAAATGCAGGGAAAAGTCTGATAAATAGCCGGTGCTTGGAGCCATGTAGCCATAATAATAGTCAAAATAACCATCCAGCTCGTAGACATTGGTTTCCGATGCTCGTCGATATTTCATCAATCTAGCCTGCGAAGGCATATTTTGGCGGTGAAAAAGAGAGATAACATCCTTGGTTTTCAACTGATGTTTGATAAAAGGAGCATCCTCCTCGATGTACTTTTTCATCTTTGTTGATACCCTTTGCAAAAGCTCTTCGGATAAGATTTCTCTATTCTTTTCTTCCCCAAACTTTATTTCACAGTAAAAGCCTTGGTTGACAGAAAAATGAATCTCGATTTCCAAATCCTCTTGCCCCTGATGAGATAAGACCTCTCTCAAGGAACGAACAAGCAAGAAAGACAAGCCTCTTTGCAGAACTCGATAACCATCTCCGTTGGTCGTATCAAGCCACTTTATTTTATCTCCTGATTTGACGGATTCATTGAGTTCTTTTAGTCTGTCATTTACTTCCGCTACCACAACCTTACCCTTCAGTTTCGGGGCAGTCCGCTCCAACAGTTCTTTTAAGGTAATACTATCCTTTTCTATTTCTATTTGACTATTACTGTCAACTAAATACAATTGCATAGACTTCTCCTTTTTATTGGCACTCCATCAATTTTTTCAGCTCGCTCATTTTCCGAGCAATGTCTTTCTTTTTGGCGATGGCTTGCTCATTGTCAGCTTGTACGGTAGCTAATTGCTCCGATATCATTTGCATTTCACTCCATTCCATTTGGCGAAACTCCTGCAAAATCGTTTTATCCTCTGTCACGTCGGATTTGCCGAAATGATACTCCGCTTCACTGTAGTTTGCATCTTGTCCTTTTCCGGCATAGATGATCAAATATATCTTTCCGGCCTCCTTGACATAAGATTCCGAGCGAATACAAAAGCCCAATCTATGCAGACATTTTCGAACCAAATCTCGGTCAGACTGCGGCGACAAAATTAATTCGGTATCCTGTGTATAGCAAGAAACACCTTCTTGCAAAATGTTTTCCATAATGATACCGCCCATCCCTGCTATTATAATAGAAGAGATTTTTTCATTTAAACATACTTTTAAGCCGTCAGACAGCTTAAATTCAATTCTGTCGGACAGCCTAAAATCTTTTGCATTCTTTTTTGCTTTTTCCAGAGGGCCTGTACGTACATCCAAGGCATAGATTTTCCTCTCCGGAAACTTTTTTGCCAAGTATATCGGAATCAAAGCATGATCCGTTCCTACATCTGCTATGATGCCCGTTTGATTCTGTACCAAATCAGCAATCACTTGCAATCTCTTTGTTAGTTTCATTCCAAATAATCCTTCAACATACGACTTCTGCTTGGATGACGAAGTTTGCGCAATGCCTTGGCCTCAATCTGACGAATTCTTTCTCTGGTAACATTGAATTCCTTGCCGACCTCTTCCAAAGTTCTGGCTCTGCCATCGGTCAAACCAAAGCGCAGATTCAATACCTTTTGCTC
This sequence comes from Eubacteriales bacterium, assembly GCA_030535295.1. Taxonomy (GTDB): domain Bacteria; phylum Bacillota; class Clostridia; order Lachnospirales; family Vallitaleaceae; genus W11650. The sequence continues at coordinate 17,787 of JAUMXK010000004.1, forward strand.
TCTTTCTGTCAGCGTTCTGAGCACATCTACAAGTTGCTCTTTTAGTAAGGTAAAGGCGGCCGCATCCGCAGGTACCGGCACATTATCATCCTGAATAAAGTCACCCAAATGACTGTCTTCTTCTTCCCCAATCGGAGTTTCCAAAGAAACCGGTTCTTGTGAAATTTTCAAAATTTCACGCACCTTATCGACCGGCATATCCAGTTCTTCGGCAATTTCTTCCGGAAGGGGATCTCTGCCGAGTTCCTGCAACAGTTGTCTGGATACCCGAATCAGCTTATTGATGGTTTCCACCATGTGCACCGGAATACGAATGGTTCTGGCTTGATCGGCAATCGCTCTGGTAATCGCTTGACGAATCCACCAGGTTGCATAGGTACTGAATTTATAGCCCTTTGTATAGTCAAATTTTTCGACGGCTTTCATCAGACCCAAATTGCCTTCCTGAATCAAATCCAAAAACAGCATACCACGTCCCACATAGCGTTTGGCAATGCTGACTACCAGACGCAAATTGGCTTCTGTCAGTTGTTGTCTGGCTTTGATATCGCCTTCTTCCATTTTTCTTGCCAATTCCACTTCTTCATCGGCTGAAAGCAAAGGTACTTTTCCGATTTCTTTTAGGTACATCCGCACCGGATCGTCGATATTGATGCCGTCCGGCAAGCTTAAATCCAGCTCCACCTCATCGTCATCATCCTCTTCATCCTCATCCTCTCCGACCATTCCGAGAACATCAATCCCCATCTTGTCCAAATAGTCATACATGTGCTCTATATCATCGGAATCCAGTTCGGCATCTTTTAAGTAATCTTCAATTTGGCGATATTCCAACACATTTTTTTTGCGCTTTGCCTCTGTCACTAATTTCTCTAAATATTCCGTTAATTTTGGATTTTCAATGTCGCCCATTTTTTCTTCCTTTCTTTAGCTGCTTTCAATCGTATCATCCAATCGAATCTCCAATTGCAGTAACTGTTTTTTTTCTTCAATTAACTTCAGTAATCCCTCGGGACTGGTTTCCTTTTTTTGTCTTTCTTTTAAGTCCGTATTGCGGATTGCCCGAATCGCTTCCGTTATCAATTGCTCCAATTGCATTTGATTTTCCGGTTCAATTTTACGATTAAACATTGCCGCTATTTTCTTCTGCTCATTTGCCTCAGGAAAATGATGCATAATGACTACCGGCTCGGGGGTATTTCCTTCCTCGTATGCTTTCTCAATAATTTGAAACAATTCTCTAAAAAAGTTATTTTGAAAATGCTCTGCTTTGATATATTTTTTTATCGCACGATAAACTCTGTAATGTGATACCATTACACTGATTAACTCCTCTTCCGCAGAGCCGAAAGATTGACTGATATCCTTTTTGCGATTTTCATTACTATTAAATTTCGCTATTCCTACCTCTTTTCCTTTTTTTGCCAAAAAATCATTTACTCCGTCGGCATTTAGTCGATATTTGCGAATAATCGCATCTCGATAATTATTGATTTCCAGCTTGGAATCGAGGGTCAACAAACGTCTGACTACTTCTTCCGAAAAGCGAATTTGATCAGATGGATCCATCAAATCATATTTCTTGGCTTCCTGTTCAATTTCAAACATAAAGCCGGCTGATGCCTTATTGATGGATTCTTCAAAAGCATCCTTTCCTTTTTGTTGTATCAGCTCATCCGGGTCTTTAGCTTCCTTCAAACTGATAACTCTTGCCTCCAGCCCCTCTGCCTTCAATATCGGAAGTGCGCGAAGAGCGGCTTGAATCCCCGCATTATCTGCATCATACGTGATATACACCTTTTCAGTATAACGCTTCATCAATCTAGCGTGGTTCTTGGTAAAGGCCGTTCCTAAAGAGGCGACGGTATTATCAAAACCGGCTTCCTGCAAACTGATGACATCCATATAACCTTCCGCCAATAAAAAATATGGCTTTTTCGTAGACTTGGCTAAATGCAGACCGTATAAGTTTTTGGATTTTTCAAAGATTTCCGTTTCCGGAGAATTTAGATACTTCGGTAGAGCATCACCAAAAACCCTACCGCCAAAGGCAACCACCCGATTTTGGCCATCCCAAATCGGAAACATCAAGCGATTGAAAAAACGGTCATAATACTTTTCTTTACCGGCCTTGTCCTGAACAATCAAACCGGCATCCAGCAATTGTTTGGGGCTAAAACCTTTTTCACTTAAAAAACGGAACAAATCATCTCGGTAGACACTGGCATAGCCCAGCCCAAATTTCTTAGCAGTTTCCATCGAAATTTTTCTTTTTTCCAAATACTGCCTGGCTGTCTTTCCGTAGATTTCATGAGTCAAGCAATAGTAGTAATAGCGTGCCGCCAGATAATTGGCTTCATAAAGACTTTTCTTATACTTTTGCTTTCTCTTTTCTTCCTCACTGATTTCTGCTTCGGGTAAGCTGATATGTGCTCTGTCTGCCAAATAAGCTATGGCTTCCTGAAAATTATAATTTTCATATTCCATCATGAATGTAAAGACATTGCCGCCATTGCCACAGCCAAAACAATAATACATTTGCTTATCCGCACTGACCGAAAAGGAAGGGGTTTTTTCATTATGAAAAGGGCATAGTCCAAAATACGAACCGCCCTTTTTCTCCAAGTGAACATACTGTCTTATGACATCTACAATATCATTTTGTTGTCTGATTTCTTCTATTAGGTCTTCCTTATAATACATTGCTATTCCTTCCAAACACCCGGAATAAAAAGTTGTTCAAATCTGCGAATGGCATATTGATCGGTCATTCCGGATATATAGTCCAAAACTACTCTCTTGGGAGAATCATAATTCATTACCTGCTCAACATATTCCTGTGGTAATTTCTGCCAATTTTTCATAAAATACATAAATAAGCTGCGTAGCATCTGCTGTGCTTTGTATTCCTCTGTTTTTGCTTTCGAGCCGATGTAGACATGCTGAAACATATATTGCCTCAGCTCCACCATTGCCCTGTCAATATCTTCAGACATAATGACATCCGGTTGGTCGATGGAATTTCTCACCACATCATGAATTAGGGTATTAAGCCTTTCTTTTGTGCTGCGTCCCAAAATTTGGGTAAGTTCTTTCGGTAAATCATTCTCCGTGATAACCTTACCACGCAACGCATCATCAATATCATGATTGATATAGGCAATCTTGTCTGCCAGTCTGACCACCTTTCCTTCCAAAGTAAAAGGCATACAACGGCTGGGATGATTTAAAATACCATCTCTGACTTCTTTTGTCAAATTTAAGCCACGATAATTATTTTCGAGGCACTCTACAATTCTGACACTTTGTTCGTTATGCTCAAATGTGATTTTATCTTCCGGCATGATTTCCAAACAAGCATCTGCCAACGCTCTTTCACCTGCATGACCAAAAGGAGTATGACCAAGGTCATGCCCCAAGGCAATGGCTTCTGTCAAATCCTCATTCAAAGACAGTGCCCTGGCAATTGTTCTGGCAATTTGAGCCACTTCCAGGGTATGTGTCAGTCTGGTTCGATAATGATCCCCTTCCGGCGCAATAAAAACCTGAGTTTTATGTTTCAGTCTTCGAAAGGATTTGGAATGCAAAATACGGTCCCTGTCCCTTTGAAAATCTGTCCTCATATCACAGGGGTCTTCTTTTCTTTCTCTACTATCTTGAGCATTTTCACTAAAACAAGCATAAGGACTTAATAATAACTTTTCTCTTTCGTACTGTCGTTCTCTTAAATTCATATTTGCCTCTACTTCCAATCTCTTTGATTTCGTATCTTCAAACATCATTCATGACTTGTTTTTCTGTAATCTGCAATTCTCTTCCAAAATGTTTGTAATATCTATTCCGCCATTGCGTACAGACTTGCTTTCCAAGCTTCCATTTTGTCCATGGTCAATTTCAAGGTATCCTGACTGATTTGAGGAAGTTTATCTCCCCACAAACCCTGTGCTTGCTCAAAACCCTCTTTGATGGCTGCTATCAATTTATCTGCTTGCTTGGCATCATTTCCTGAAAGTGCCTTGGCAAACTCAACTAAACGGCCTGCAGTGCTTTCGGCACTCCAATAACCGCCCTCTGCTACATCTGCTTTGGCCTCTTCTACCATTTCCGAAGTAATTTGCAAATCAAAACCTTCCACCTTTTTGCCGGACAGAGCTTGCTCCAAAATATTTTTTAAACCGCCTGCCTGTTTTAAAAAGGTATCCGAACTGGTTCCAAGCATTCTCAAAAGCATCTTCTTTTCATTTTCCGCTTGCATCTGACGAATCTTTTCAATATCCGGTTTTCCGTAAATCGAACTATCCTTTGTCTTTGGTGATAATTCCAAAACCGCCGGAGCATCTCCCGACTTCACAGTTTTTTTTGTAGTTTCGTTTTTTGGCATGAGCTCTTTTCCGTGTTCCACTACTGCATGGGTAATTTGATTTACCATAATTCCTCCCGTTCCGACGAAATGCCTTTGCTTTCGTCTCTTAAACATCCCGGTTTATATTCTCTTCCTAATTTTTCTCATGACTAAAACAGCCAAAAAAACTCTCTTACTGTAATGTTCTTTTAAGATTGCTCTTTTCCTTGTTTTTTATCCAATTTTTCTTTCAACATGGCATTGATTTCCGCACCAATAAGAATAACATAGCTGCAAATATTAATCCACATCATCAAACCGATAACACCGGCCAAACTGCCATACATATAGGACAAGCTTGCAGACATTTGAATATATAAAGTCATACCCCAAGAAGAAAGCAGAAAACCTGCAGTCGCAAAAATCGCTCCCGGAATAATTTGCTTAAAGCGGTATTCCTTATATACAATGCTGTAGTATGCGAGGCTCATCATAACGATAAGCATCAGAATCGGTGCCAAATCTTTAATCAGAATAAAATTGTCCGGAATATCCATACCGATATTTTTTTCAATAAAATCTATAACATATTGCCCGAAAACCAATACAATGCTGCTCAAAAAAATCAGCAACATAAATCCCACAGTAAACAAAAAGGCAAAAATCCTTTTTAAAATGAAATTGCCATTTGGTTCCTGTCTGAACGCAATATTCAATCCGTGCTGCAAGGACAAAGCTCCTTTCGATGCCGACCAAAGAGCGGCGACAATGGCAATCGGCAATGTGAACTTGCTTTTATTCAAACTCAGATTTTCGATAATCCCATGAATCAGGCCACTCATATCACTTGGAAGCCACGCCCACAATTCCGACAAAAAGGTCGGATTACTGAATGCCGTCAATCTCAGTATTTCCGACATTCCAAGCAAAAAGGGGAAAATCGATAATAATACAAAATAGGAAACATTTGCCGCATACGCAGCAATATGATGGTCCGTCAAGGAGCGCCCAAACTCCCGTGCCAGCTGCAACACTTTCATCAATTTATTTTTCATTTCAATCCCTATCTAAGATGGGACTGTCGCATTTTAAGATTCCGACTCAAGATATATAGCACACTCTTTGTCGTTCGCTAAAATATCTTGTGTTAAATTCGCATTTTGCAACAGTCCCATCGCCTTATTTCTCTTCTATTAAGAACTCTTTTGCCAGCCATCCGGAAAGATGTCCGGAAATGTTGGTCACATAAAGCCAGGTATATCCGTCTTTCTTGATTTCTTCCACACCGTATTCTACGGTTAGGATTTCGTTTTCATATACTCTTCCAATGGTATTGGTGGAAAGTCCCGGATTATCTCTAACCCTGAGAACATCCGCATTGACACGGTACTTGACTTTGTTGCCCGTGGTAGACGGAACACTCGGTAATACCGGTTGGTCGGCAATCATAGATTTCTTCGAGCTTGCCAGAACCGTTCTGCTGTCCGTTACGAATTCATTGACCGCTACCGCTACCGCTCTTGCTACCACGGCACGATAACTATCCGTAAACAACAGACTTTCTTCAACCGGATTGCTCAAAAATCCTGCCTCAACCAAAATGGCAGCCATTTTGGATTTGTATGTAACTACATGCTTTGCCACCTTGATTCCACGGTCTACTGCAGAGGTCACTTCAATTAATTTCTTGTCCACTTTTCTGGCTAATTGTTTTTCCAAGCTTTGGTAGCTGCCGCTTTTCGGCACACCGCTGTACCACACTTCAATTCCGTTCGGACCACGATTCGGATCTACCGAATTGGCATGCATACTGATAAAAATATCAACCTTCAAAGTATTGGCCATATTGGCTCTTTCTATTAATGTAGGGTAAACATCCGTTTCTCTGGTCATAAAGACGGTGAAACCCATTTTTCTCAAATCATCTCGCAGCATCAAGGACGCCGCTAAAGCAAAATCTTTTTCGTTTCTTTGATTGAAAGAAATCGTTCCCGGATCTCGTCCACCATGACCCGGATCAATCAGAATATGAACATACTTGTTCTCTTCGGCATAGTCAGCCAGTGGCAAGAGAATTGCGGAATTCAGCCGTTTCGTTACTTGCGTCTGCCAGTCATAACCAATTTCCATTTCGTTTTTAGATTTGTCTTTAATCTTATCGGCAGAATCCTTATCCGGATTGTTTTTCTTATCTTCCAATGTTGCATCTACTACACTCTGTCCGGACATGGTTTCAATAGAGCGAATGTCAATTTGCAAGGAATTATCCGCAAAGAAATAAAGAAGTTCATCAATGCTGGAAAGTTTCGCCACATCAAAAACCACTCTGGTAATCGGTGTTTTTTCATCTTCTTTGCCTTGAAATTGTGCAATTCTGATTTTTTGGATATTGTCATAGGAAATTGGCAAAAACTCCCATTTCCCCTGGGCAAAAACCGTATCTTCAATATCAAAAATTACTCGATTGGGGTTTTCCAGTTTGGAGATATTGATTTTTTTCTTATCAATTCCTGACAGATGTAGTACCACTTTGCCGTTGTAAACCATGACCTCGGCTTTTTCTATAGTTTTTCCGCTAATATAGCCTGCATTACCGGAAGAATTCTCCTCCACTTTCGGTGTTTCGACTTTCTGTTTCGTCAGCTTACCGGTCAAAGTCGCCTGATCAAAACCGACTTCATAGCCCAAAGCTTCTCCAATCGCTCTAAGCGGAATCATAGTTCTGCTATCACCATTTGCAAACTTCACCAATCTCGGAATCGAGCCTTCGTCCAGGCTGATATCTTGTCCATTGATTTTCATATTTGCTTTATTAATCCAAAGCTGGATTTCTTTTTGCAAGGTCGTGATGATAACTCTTTTTTCCACATCATCCCACTTTACTTCAGCGCCAACTTGCTCAGCTACAAAACGCACCGGCACTACGATTCGAGAGTTTCTCAAAAACGCCGGTACTTCCAGCGGTATCAGTTCTCCATCCACCATTACCTGTGCCGGAGAAACGGCTGTCAATTCTTTATTTATTGTGACATTCAGCTTATTATTCGCCTGCACCGGCTGTGCCGAAGAAATCGCCATGACCAGCGCCATCATTAATAACCACTTCTTTTTCAACTTCATAATCATTCTTCTTTCTTTTGTTCATTACGCACTCCGTCAAGTAATCACGATTGTAAAAAGTCGTCTCTCTTTGGAGTAAACACATCAATAATTTTACCTGCTTTTAAACAAGTCGAATTATGCAGGGTGTCCGAAGGAATATACACGGAATCTCCTGATCTTAAAATCATGGTTTCGTTCCCCACCGTAAAAGCATGTTCGCCGGAAACAATATAGGTAATTTGAGTATGAGGATGAGAATGCTCTTTTCCGCTAGCCCCTTCTTCCATCGTCAATTCACATACCATAATATTATCGTCATAACTTAGGACTTTATGAAGTGTTCCTTTTCCCAAAACTCTAGGATTTACCAGTTCATTTTTTACAACTTTCATATTTCCACTCCTTCCATCCGACTTTATTTTTCACTTCCCAATCACTTCTGACAAATCATTCAAAACACAATAAAATAAATATATCTATGAGTAAATATATCATATTTCCGCCCAAAAAGAAATACAAGAACGCTTTTTGTTACCGAATTGTGATATTTCTTATTAAGTTTTAATAAAAGAGCCGATTTGCTGCACAATTCCCTGCCTCTCGGTGCCCTGAGCTTTTGTCGCCGAGAGCATACTCCAAGCACGCTTGGACTCTTACTAACTCAACTTTCCCACAGTCTTTTTTAGCTCTATCCCGCTCTGAAGAGCGGGCACATGGGTTCCACTCACGCAACTTGCTTCGCAAGATTGCTGTCGTTCCCACCCATTTTACGTGCCTAAAAAAGACTGTTCTAACGAACGTGGGAAAGTTGAGTTACTAAATAATTTATTTTAGAGCGTGCTTTTCTGCTTTACATGGTTCGTAAGATTTGATAATATAAATGTATGGTTCACTCTGAGGGATTGAGGGTATTTGCCTTTTTCTTTTGGGGTGATTAATGAAAAACTGACAAAATAGAAAGTGAAATGTATTATTATGAAAGTTTTACCAAACCGTGCCGAGGTTCCTGTTGAATTTACCTGGGATTTGACTCATATTGTAAAGGATGATGAAGCTTGGCATGCCTTATATCAAGAATGTGAAAAAATAGCAAGAGAATTGGCGGCGGAAGAAAAGACTTTTTTGGCTTCTTCAGAGAGTCTTTACTCTTTCCTTCAACGAAATGATGAACTAAACCTAAAATTCGAACAAGTCTATGGATATGCACAAATGAGTTGGCATCAGGATACATCGGATTCCGCCAAGCAGGAATTGGCTCAAAAAGCGGATTCTCTCAATGTTTTGATGAAATCGCAACTGGCATTTCTTACTCCTGCCATTTTAAGTCTGCCGAAGGAAACTTATGATAAATATTTTGAGGAAAAGTCGGAATTAAAGCTTTATAAGCAATCTTTTGACGACCTTTTCCGTATTCAGCAGCATGTTCTTCCAAAAGAACAGGAAGAAATTATGGCTCTTGTTCAAGATGTGACTTCCGGCATTGAAAATACCTACTCTATGTTCAATAATGCGGATTTACGTTTTGAGCCGGTGACCGACGAAAAAGGCGAAAAAGTGGAATTAACTCATGGAAGCTATATCGGCCTGATGGAATCTTCCAATCGAGATGTCCGAAAAGCCGCTTTTGAATCCATGTATAATGCCTACAAAGCCAACATCAATACCGTGGCCTCAATCTTCAGCATGAATCTGAGAAACCATGTCTTGAACATGAAGGTGCGCAGATTTGATTCAACCTGCGAAGCCTCTTTGTTTGAAAACAATTTACCGGTTTCCATCTATGAACAATTGATTGAAAACGTCAGCGAATACTTGCCTTTATTGCATCGCTATGTTGGCATCCGCAAAAAAATTATGAATCTGACGGAATTGCACATGTACGATCTTTACACTCCATTGTTTCCGAATAATGACACCAAATTTTCCTTTGAAGAAGCAAAGGAAACGGTGCTAAAATCATTGGCTCCTATGGGCGACAAATATGTTTCCGTAGTCAAGGAAGCCTTCGAAAACCGTTGGCTGGATGTCTATGAAAACAAAGGAAAATGCAGTGGTGCTTATTCATCCGCAGTCTATGGCGTACACCCTTATGTGCTTTTGAACTACCATGATAAGCTAAACGACATGTTTACTTTAACCCATGAAATGGGGCATGCTATGCATTCTTATTTATCAAACGAAAAACAGGAATTTGTCAACCATGATTACGGTATTTTCCTAGCTGAAATCGCCTCAACCTGTAATGAAAATCTTTTGATTCAGTATCTGCTGAAAAACACAGAAGATAAAAACTCGAAACTGGCTTATATGAATCACTTCTTGGAAGGGTTCCGGGGAACTATCTTCCGTCAAACTATGTTTGCCGAATACGAGAAACTGACGCATGAATTGGCAGAAAAAGGCGAAGCATTGACCGCCGACAAGCTCTCCGCTCTCTATTATGATTTAAACAAAAAATATTATGGCGAAGAGATTGTAATGGATGACTTAATCCGTTATGAGTGGGCAAGAATCCCTCATTTTTACTATGATTACTATGTATTCCAATATGCTACCGGTCTTATCAGCTCCGTCGCTATTGCCGACATGATTCTAAACGAAGGTCAAAGTGCTGTGGAACGCTATACCAATGAATTCTTATCTGCCGGAAAATCCAAATATCCACTGGATATTCTGAAAAACACCGGTGTGGATATTACTCATAAAGAGCCTACCGAAAGAGCCATGAAAGTCTTTGAAGATATGATGAATCAAATGGAAGCTTTGTTAAGCGAATAAATCAAGACAACAATTCCGAAAATAGTACCGCTATTTTCGGAATTGCTATCTAATAAGGAGAATTTGAAATGAGTCAGAATGTTATAATTCAAAATCTGGTTAAGATTGACGGTCTGATTATTGTTTGTGCTATGGTCAATGTCTTTTTCCTGGTAAGAGCTTACTTTTCTACCACTCAGCTCTACAATCTTTTCAATCAGGTACATTCTATGGGAATCGCCGAGAAAGAAGAAATCCGCTGGGAAAACAAGTTAAATCAGGAAATTCACAATCTTTATCAGCGCTCCACCCATCAAACTCATTTATTTGAGCAATTCACCAGTTTATTTCCACTCCTGGGACTCCTAGGTACGGTAATTTCCTTATTGAGTTTGATTAATTTTGATACAGAGCTGGTAACAATCAATTTTTCCGCTGCTCTTACCTCCACCTTTTGGGGCTTGCTCTTTTCCATTATTTTCAAGCTCCTTTATGCCACTTTTTTATCCTCAAAAATTGAGTTGAATAAAGAAGTACATAATACTATGTTTGCTGAGCTACGGGAAGAAATCAAGCAAAAAAGCGGTGCCATACCGTCTAGCAAGGCAGGTGAACACTATGAAGAAAATTGATTTGGATTTTACTTCTCTTTTGGATATTTTATTGATTTTGCTCTTTGCCTTTATTCTCAACGCCAATGCCGAAAGCGCACAAAAAGACAAGGAAACGGCCGCCAAACTGGAAGCAGCAGAAAACAAAGTCGCAAGTCTGACAGCACAGGTGGAAGCACAGAGTAAGGAAATCGCTAAATGGAAAGAAGAACTGGAGCAGGCCAAAACCGCTGCCGAAGAATTAAAAAACTCCACTGACCAGTATAAAAAAGACTTGGAAAAAACTTTAGCCGCTCTGCGCAAAACCATCAATCAGCCAAACCTCAGCTTACAGACCTGGCATAATTATCAGGTCATGGCAAAAAAGTTTTTGGTAATTGAAGTATCCATTATCGCTCCGGAAAACCGTCTTGTTATCAATCAAAAGAAACAAGCAGTCTATCTCAGCCTGGATGATATCTCCGATAGTGAACGCAAATCGGAAAAAATGAAGAAAATCGAGGATTTAATCGAAAAGGAAATTGACAATTCCACTAATTCCGGCAACTTGATTCTAATCAGTGCCGGTAAAGACGTAAATATCCCCCGATTGATTTACAATCTTTTGTGGGACTCCATTCGCAATGTGGAAAGTAAATATGGCAAGGAAAAATTGTTCAAAACTGAGTTTTATTTGCCATAAGCTTCAAAAAAGCAAAAATCAAGCCGGTGACGTGATGTCCCTGAAGTCATGAAAACAAACAAAGAAAGGAAGTATACTCTATGAAAAAAGCAAAAAGAATCTTTATTTTTCTGATTATTGTTTTAATTATTTTATTGGCACTTGCCTTTTATTTCAATTGGTTTGAATCCATCGGTCTGGGAAGCGGTTTCCAATTTGGAAAATCCAATACCACCGAGCATTCCCAAGAAAAAGATGCAAAAAAAGAAAGCAATATAAAAACCATCCATATTCTGGTAGAAAAAGAAAATATCTATTATGACAGTAATGTAGACAAGGCTCTCAGTGTAAAAGATTTAGAAATGCAGCTGTATAGCATCAGCGATTCGAGAACCGAATTTGTCTTGATTGATATGGGAGCTACTCTGGGTACATATGAAGCTGTAGAAAAGCTTTTACAGGAAGGCAATTGGAAATATACGGAAAAAGTAGGACTGGATACGGAAAAGCCAAAAGAATAAGAAGAAATATCAAAAGGGGCTGTTGCAAAATACAGATTTTACACAAGGTATTGTGGCGAAACAAAGAAAATTTCCTTGTATCTTGTGCAAAAATCTTAAACTGCAACAGCTCCTTGTTTTCTGTCTAAATCTCAACGATTCTTTTTCTATTCTTTTCTGCAATTACAAAATAAGGGATACTCCCGAATCATTCCCGGAAAAACTTTTATCGTCCTTATGCAAATGGCAAATACTCGATTCTCTTTGCCTGCATATCATGAATGATGAAGTCCTTTTGTCCTTTGTCAAATAAAAAAACAATACCGCAATCACCGCCTCCGGCTCCGGAAAGTTTTGCTACAGCATCATACTTTTGAGCAATCTCCACCAGCTCCCTGAGCTCCTTAGTTTCCAGTTCTACCTTGCTGATTTCGGTTAAATCCAATAAATACTTACGCAAATGACAAATCGTCCGGCAAAAACCATTCTTATCCGCATTCTCTAATGAAGAAACCATTTCCCTGACCGCTGTTTCACTTTGTCTTAAAAAGCTTTGGTATTCCGGTTTTTCTTTTGCCCGCAATACTTTTTTTACCAAATCCTGTGAAACCGCCGGTTTCCTTGTCCAACCTATCATTGGTTCTATATCCAATCGACTATGGATTTCCCGAATGGACAATAGCCACCAGTCTCTTTCCAAAATCGAATGAATCTTTTCTTTTCCCAGCAAGTCGGCTATTTGCTTTCTGTCAAATGAGGTATAGATTATTAATTTGCCAAAGGCTGCACAGGCAACATCTCCCATGGAACTGTTGCTTCCACTTTGCAAAAGAATCAGACAAGCCAAGCGAAAGACTGTCTGATTTGTGTTTTCCATCCCATAGAGCTGTAGCATTGCTCTGACTACAGCTACTACTACAGCTCCACTGGAGCCAAAACCATATTTTTGTTCTTCCTGATGAAGCTGACTGCTAATTCCTATCTCGAAGGGCCGGAGTCTGATTTTTTTTTCATTCAGGTAGCAACTAACCAGCTTCACTGCCTGTATTATCAAGGAATAATTACTATCCTCTGCGATTTGCAATGTATTTTGAATATAATCAAAATCAATTCCATAGGAAAACAAATCCGAAGAAATCTTACCTCTTCCTTGACAAAAGAAAGCTTCTGCTGTCAGATAGCGTTTAACCGGCATTATGACAGCGGAATATCCCGGCTCGACCACTGCATATTCACCGCCCCAATACAGCTTACCGGCTACTTTCACTTTGACCAAAGTTTTCACACCCCTTTACCGTATATCCGGCACCGCTTTCGGTGGGAATCAGCTGCTCCATAGAATAATATTTCTTCATTTCCGTTATTAATGAAGGCAAGTCTTTCTTTCGGCAAAATATTTTCACATTCGGCCCTGCATCCATGGTAAAATACACTTCCAAGCCATTATTTCTAAGTTCCCGAACCTGTTCCATAGCCATAAGGCTCTCGGGAATCCAGTAGGTAAAAGGATTGTTTATTCCCAAAGTGGTGGCATGCATTTTCAAGCAATTGGCTTCGGCAATCTGTCCGATTCGGCTAAAATCTTTCTCCAAAATCGACTGCTTCATCTCTGTGATATCTCTTTCCGCCTGCTCTACCCATGCCGGATAAAAGATAGACTGACGAACAACCTCTTTCATAGCCTGCGTGGAAGAATGCTTTTTTCTCTCCGGATTCAGCACCAATATCAACATAGCATAGTCCTCGGCAGAGGCAAAGGGCTGTGCATAACTGGTGTCATCACTTGCTCCCGCCTGCCATTCTACAAAACCTCCAAATAAGCTTCGACAAGCGGAGCCTGAGCCACGCCTGGTAAGACAGGAAAGTTCCTTTTTCGATAAATTGGTCTGAAACAAAAAATCACTTGCTCCCGCAAGTGCTGCATATCCGGATGCCGATGAAGCTAAACCGGCCGCTGTTGGAAAGGAATTATAGCTACTGATAAATACCTTGGAAGGATTTCGGCTTAAAGTACGAAAAAAGTCCACAAAAGTGCTTATTTTTTCCGTTTCTTTCGGATTTTGAAGCACCCCGTTTAAATAAAAAACATCTTGTTCTCCTGTATGAAATGTCATTCCCGTATCGGTATAAAGAGCATTCAAAGTCATGGACAAACTACTATTATAGGGAAGTTTTAATGCTTCATTCTTCTTCCCCCAATATTTTACCAAAGCAATATTTGCCCCTGCCCTGGCAAAAAATTTTATATTGCGTTCAAAGGATAAATCCATGTTCCTTTCGCTCCCTCCAGCTTTAATTTATCTGCCAATTTCTCTGCAATCCCTTGATTGTCGGTCAAGCAAATGACACAGCCTCCCAAACCGCCTCCGGTAAGTTTTGCCCCCAATGCTCCATTTTCCAAAGCGTTGTCCACCAGTCGATTCAGCATAGGATGACTGACTCCCAAAGAATCCAAATTGCGATGTGCCTTGGTCATCAAATTACCCAGCTCCACGCAATCCTTTTTCAAAATCTTGCTTTCTGCTAAAATGGCAAAACTGCCTAACTCATTCAATAACTCCTTGGTCTTATTGCAACTTTCTTCCATCTTATTGGCAATGATGGAAACCGCTTCTTTGGTTTGACCGAAGATTTCCGTATCGGCAACAACCAAAAAAGCCGAAAGCGACACATCTATCGGTTTGATTTCTTTATTTCCTTCTTTCTTCGTAGATTTACGGAACCAAATCGGCTGTTCAAAAGCTGTGGTCAAAACATCAATACCGCTTGGGTTGCCATGGGCAATCTTTTCCGCCTGATGCGCCAAATAAATCAATTTCTCATTGGAGATTTCCCGTCCGAAGAAGTGAAATAAGGCACGAATGACAGCTACCGCTACTGCTGCAGAAGAACCAAGCCCTCTACTGGCAGGCAAATCACTGACAATTTCTATCTTCAAGTTTTTTCTTTCTTTTTTCAAATAATCCAAAGTAGAATAGATAGCACAAAGTAAATGCTCTCTCTCCTGAGGGGCATCTTTTAATTCACCTCTATAAAAGTCCGATTCCAGCCATATTTCTCCATCGTATTCAGTGACAAACCCTTTGATTGCCGCTTCCTTAAATGGCAAAGCAATCGCCGGATAGCCGTATACCACAGAATGTTCACCCATCAGGATTATCTTCCCGTGAGCCTGACCAAATCCATTCATATATTTCTTCCTCACTATCTTTCTGTTTACTTTTCGTCAGAATTATACTTTTCGATTCATTATATAACACTCTCTCCCAAATATCCAGTAAGAAATTGATTAAAATTGACCGATTTGCATATTAAATTTTGCTCACAAAAACGCAAGCATAAGCGGCTTATATCTCCTAGACAGCTTTCCATTCAAGAATCTAGTATGATACCGAATGGATTCTTTTGGCAATTTCCGCATTGACTTTTTCCCGTAAAACAAACAAATACTCTTCTTCCTTCGGATATTCAAAAAAGCTGATACCCATTTCAAGGTCTGACTCTATCAGTTTCATGACAAAATCTTTGTCTGTCAGGCTCTCCAGCAAAGACAATGCTCTGATATCCTGCAATGCCTGCGAAAGTATCATCAAGCGTAGCGATTCGACGGCTTCTCCATTTTCTCCGGGATAGACAAGGAAAGCATCTCCGGACGGAAATCCCTCACCGGCATCCGTAATATAGTACGGATTTATTTTTTCCAAAGAAAACTGGGAATTATAGAAATTATAGCCCCAATGCAGGAATCCTTTGATATCATATTTATAAAGCTGTACTCCCAAGATACGATTTCTGGCTGAAGGCATTGCCATGAAGCGATTGGCCACGTCAATTTTTTGAGCACAGCAATAATATACCCATAAATCCTTGACTTTGTTTTCCAGATATGGCTTGATATGGTCGGTAGCCACCACCGGAGTTTCCACCACCCCCTCCTGATACATTTCATAGGAACTGAGAGCATCCATAATGGTATAGCCTGCCAGCATATCCTTGACACTGTTTTTAGCCGCCAAATAATCTTTTTTATCTCCTAATCCCGGTTCATCCGAAATATGAAATATCACTCGGTCTTTGATACCTCTTTCTTCCAAAAATCCGGTCAGTTTCGGCAAAAATGCCTGTAAAAATTCTTGATAGTTCTTTCCGGTTGCCGAATCCTCCCAGCCAAAAATCTTTTGCTCCACTCCATCTTTTCGAGCCATAATTTTAGGAGCACACTTTGCTCCCCACTGGGTAAACAAATGTGAAATTTCAATATATTCCATTCCAAGCCGAAATGCCAATGTAAGCCAGCGTTCCAATTGAGAAAAATCAAAGCGATACCCATCCTCGGTACATTCCACTCCCACCAGCTGCACCGTCGTCCTTTCCCCACCGATTTGCGTATCCAGTGGTGGTGTAAAAATCGGTGTCAGTAAAGTATTGATTCCATGCTTTACCATTGTGACAATGAAATTTTCCAGAATTTGCCAATGCCTTTCTCCAAAGACTTCGACCTTATAATAATCCGCTAAGCAATCGGCATGAAACCACTCGGTATGAAAAAGCTCTTGTTTCGGCAGCTCCGCTCCAATGACCTCGATACTTACCGAGTCGTTCAGCAAAGGATTGCCTTCGTCATCTTCCGCCATGATTTTCACCAAATAATCTCCTGTCTTAATATCCTTATCCAAGGCAATGTCCACCCATACAGACCGCCACTGCTTTGCCATCAGCTTCATATTCAGCTCTGCGCTGTCCGCCGCTTTGCAAAGCTCGCCCATTCTGGGGGTAATCGGAAAAAGCACATCCGGGAAAAGTCCGGGTGCACCCGTGATATAGTTTTCATCTCTTTCTGTGTAGGCGGCAAAGTTGGATGGCACCAATCCCACCAAACGATACTTCATTTTATCTTGCAGGCTGCTCTTGACCTTAATTTTTATTTTGCCGATATTCTCATTTTCTCCACAATAGGCAATCTGAAATGACAGTGTCTCTCCATAAAGACCGGATATTTTTTTCTTTTGCCATTCCTTCGGCTCCGTTTTCGGAAAAACCTTTTCTAAACTACTGACCAATTGAGCTTTTATCATATCTCTTCTGCGTAAAACGCATCCTCCTTACAAAACTTGTTTTTGATTTTTACCGTTCAGATAATGGCTTCTTTTTTCTTCTCCCTTTATCAGCATATATTAATTACGAGTTTACGCTGGATAGTGACCGTATAATTAAACAACACTCCTACCAACATTGATTAATAAAATATATTTATTGAAATAAGTCTTTCAAGTATTGATTCTTTTCCTCATCACTTTTTAAGCTATAGATATACGGCATACCTCCATACACCGTATAATACTCGAAAGCCAACTCTTTGTTTTCGTACAAATCATAAACTTCTGAAAAGGACAGAGGATTTACATGTATCTCATCCCCACGATCTCGAAACTGTGTCAATACATCGGTAACCTAATCAATAATAGATAAAAAATTTAGGTGGTTTTCCACCTTTTTGTTTCGAGTTTTGCAATTTCGTTCAAACCCGAAGATGTATATGAAATCACAAGCTACTCTACAAACAGCTTAACCAGCCATTTCTCCATTTTCCTAAATCCTCAACCTTTTTCATTCTACTAAATTTACGCTCATTTTTCATTGGAATTCTATTAAAATGTTGATTGTTTCCAAAAAACGAAATGATATCTTTTTACTTTTGCTTTTTATTTTTTTATTTTTTCCTATCAAAACTCCTGAAAATGGTGTATAATAATTTGATGTGAAATATTGTACGGATAAGCCGCTTCTGTTTGCTTTTGTGAACTATTTTGAGAGAGCTTGCTTATCTTTACTGAAAATACGATATAAGGAGAAATTCAATGTTAACTCAAATTCTAACTCAGCAAATGGAGCAAGCCTTTTCCAAACTTGGCTATGACAGCAGCTATGCTTCTGTTGGCATTTCTGCTCGTCCCGACTTATGTCAGTTCCAATGCAATGGAGCCATGCCGCTTGCCAAAGTCGCTCGCAAAGCACCGCTTGCCATCAGTCAGGAAATTGTAGATGAGCTGATGAAAGAGCCGTCAGCCGGTGAAATGTATGAAAGCGTGACCGCAATTGCCCCCGGATTTATCAATATCAATTTAAAAGACGAATACATTGCCAAACACACCAATGACTTGGCTTTGGCCGATGATTTCATGGTGGAAAAACTGGGCAATCCGCAAAAAATCGTTATCGACTACGGCGGACCGAACATTGCCAAACCCCTTCATGTCGGCCATCTCAGAACCGCCATTATCGGCGAAGCTTTAAAAAGGCTGTATCGTTTCCTTGGCTATGAAGTCATTGGCGATACCCACATGGGTGACTGGGGATTGCAAATGGGTATGATTATCTCTGAAATCGAAAGAACTCAGCCGGATTTACCGTATTTTGACAAAAACTATACCGGCGACTATCCAAGCGAAGCTCCTTTTTCTCTGGATGATTTATCAGAAATTTATCCAAGAATTTCCGGCAATATCAAAGAAAAAGATGAAAACGGCAATCAAACCGAAAACGCTAAAATACTGGAAACTGCTGCAAAAGAAGCAACATTTGAATTGCAAAACGGCAACCCCGGCTATCGTGCCTTATGGAAGCATATTGTAAATCTTTCTGTGGCGGACTTGAAAGAAAATTATCGCCGTTTGCTGGTCGACTTTGATTTATGGTATGGGGAAAGTGACAGCCATGAATATATTGCACCCATGCTGGATTTATTAAAATCGCAAAATGCCCTGATAGAAAGTGACGGTGCCTTGGTAGCCGATGTCAGTGAAGCGGATGACAAAAAGGAAATTCCGCCAATTATTCTGGTAAAAAGCGATGGCTCTTATATTTACGGCACAACTGACCTTGCCACTCTTTATCAAAGAGAAAAAGATTTTCAGCCAAACGAAGTCCTTTATGTGGTCGATGCCAGACAGGCCCTCCACTTTACCCAAGTATTCCGTGCCGCACATCGCTATGGTGTAACACCGGAAAGAACCAAGCTCGAATTTGTCGGTTTCGGTACTATGAACGGCAAAGATGGAAAGCCATTTAAAACCAGAGATGGCGGTGTCTTACGACTCTCCGATTTAATCAGCATGGTGGTAGAAAATGCCGCTTCCAAAATCCAGAACAAAGAAGATATCAATGTCGCTGAAGTAGCGGAAATAGTCGGTATCTCCGTTTTGAAATTTGCTGATTTATCGAATTATCGTATGAAAGATTATATTTTTGATATTGAAAAGTTTTCCTCTTTTGAAGGAAAAACCGGTCCCTATCTGCTTTATTCGATTGTACGTATCAAAAATATTCTCAGAAAGCTGGAAGAAGAGCAAAATCAAGCCGGTCAAATCCTGCCTGCCATCAGTGATGTAGAAAGAGATTTGCAATTAAAACTCGACCAGTTCAGTACGATTCTTTGGCAAACCGCCAAGGACAAAGCACCGAACTATCTTTGCGAATATCTCTATGACCTGGCTACTTTGATGAACTCTTTTTATCATAATCATCATATTCTCAACGAAAATGATTTGGCCAGAAAATCCTCCTGGCATCGCCTGCTGAAAACTGCACTTCGCATCATGACAACCGGCTTGGATATTTTAGCCATTCCGGTTCCGGAGAAAATGTAGTTTTAAATGCAAAAGCACACAAAAAAGTGATTGTTTCTCTATCCAAAAGTTTAATCTCTTGGACGGCTTCCCACCTTTTTTGTGTGCTTTTCTTATACCTTTTACAATCAAAAAAGAGCTTCTATTAAGTCTTCTCGGAACAACTCCAATGTGAACATCCGTTTTACAGTGTATCCGTAAATCCGACCTTACCTTTCGGTACGATAGACGTAAATTACTTTGCTACTTTCTCGTCCTGCTGCATCTACTACTTTCAGCTCAATCTTATTTTGTCCGATTTTCAAAGGTATTTGCCATTTTTGATCAAAACTTACCTGACTACTTTGCAGAGATTTTGCAGATAAATCTTTACCGCCCAGAAAAGAGCCATTTTGATATATTCTCAAGCGAAAAGAATCGTCTTCCGCCTTGACATATAAAGTCATGGTATCATCCTTTAACTGACGGTTTTTCACATTATAAAGTATAGTTGGCGATTGGCTGTCATAATATGCACGCCGAACCATACTACCTTTTTTTCCATTTTTTGTAATTGCTTCTACTTTAATATTTACCAAAAATTCAGGACTGTCCATTTCCAGCTCAAACTCATACCCCATGCCCTGATAGAGTATTTCTCCTTTATTTACATAACGAACTTCCGTACTTTTTAGTTGTTCGACAGGATATGAAATAGGAGAAGAAATCACATTTCCATCATTATCTATCAGAGTAAATGTCAGACTTGATAAACCATCCTCATCTACATAACCTACAAATCCTGAAACCGAGATTCCTGAACTGTTGTGTTCTTTTTTCTTAAGTTCAAGTAAATTTGGTGTTCTTATAAATATTGCGGGATACTTCATCGGATTCAAATGTAAGTTTTCCTTCTCCGGATGTTCAAATGGGAACGGTAAATCATAAGGATCCGGCTCTCCTTCATAAATAACTACCAGTTCTGAAGACGCCGTCATTTCAAATTTGATATTTAGCATTTTATTTAATACAATATACGCATCATATGAATTCCTGAAAGTATTCACATCGGATTCTTCTATTAAACTCTTCGCAAATCCGTACTTTGCATTTTTAACATAAATGTTGCTTATTTTTTTGTCGGTATTTAATCGAGCCGCTATCGTAATTTCAGCATTTTGGGGAACATTAATTTTTTGGCTGTTACTTTTGATTACAATCGGAAAATATGTTTTGGGGTGTGCCAGTCGGATTTGTTTTTCTGCAAATTTTTCAAAATCCATTTCTGAAAATCCAAGTTCGAACCCCTTTTCCTCTGCCGCAACGGTTACCGTTGTAATTCCTGCAGTCGGCTCTACTTCAAATTGTAGAGAAAATTCCTCTTTGAATAAATTATATTTAGCTGCAAGAGCCTCATCAACAATACCGTCTTTTATGACAACATCTTTGTTCATATCCGTGCTGATTTTTAAAAATTTTATAACTGCATTGTTGTCAGGGTACTCCAATCGTATTGTTGATTTTTGATTTGCCAAAATATCAACATCTCGTACCACTTGACCATTGACCGTCAAAATGCCGTTCAATCCGGAAACAGCCGAGTGAAAAGTATCAAAGCTTAAACGATGCACAAATTCCGTTCCTGTAGGCATATATTCAATCGCTGTATGCTTCAGACGATCCGTACCGAACACGCCAATAAAAGGTTCGTCAACATCATAATAAGTTTCTACAACAATCTCTTCATTCAAATGACCGTTTAAATCGCAAAAAACTTCCTTATAAATTCCCGAAATTTCATCAAGGTAATTTTCAGGTATTATCAATCTCCCATTTTCCACTTTCAAAACCGGTAAAGTATACTGAGAACTTATCGACGACAGGTCAAAATTGATTTTTAAAGATTTCCCATAAATTGCACGCCAAACATCAAAATCCGGGCTATTTCCTATTTCGCTCGGTGTTGCAATTCGATATTCACCGTTTGCTTCCGGCATCCTTTTTTTAAAATGAAGCGATTGAAAGTATATTCTTTCCAATCCGGAGCCGCTATCTTTCACACAGATTGTTATTTTTTTTCGATTTCCGTTATACTCTTCCAGCTTGCTTTTCTTATCTCCTGTACCAAAAACAGGCTCACTGCTGTCACCTTTGAGCTTAAATCGATAAATTTGTTCTCCCGGATTGGTAAAATGATTGTTCAGTTTTGCTTTTATTTGATAAATATATTCCTTATTATCCGGAATCTGCTCTCCTTCAATTTCACCATTCCAAAGCGATTCGGGTAGATAAGCAAAACTTGGT
The DNA here is from genome assembly GCA_030535295.1 of Eubacteriales bacterium. GTDB lineage: Bacteria > Bacillota > Clostridia > Lachnospirales > Vallitaleaceae > W11650. The sequence continues at coordinate 39,668 of JAUMXK010000004.1, forward strand.
CTTGAAGTCAATCGACTAAGTTTACGAATATCTGTCATTTCTCCTAATGTTTTCAAGGTTTTTCCGGTTTCTCCATCCAATATGGAAAATTGTAAAGATTTCATATTGCGAAGTGCGGCAATTCTAACCCCTATATTGGAAAAATAGTTGTCTTCAATTTTCTTTTCGATATCCGGCATGAATAAAATTACATCATTAATTGTCGGTAGACTCAATCCGACTGAAGTAACAAAATCTGAGCTGTGACCTCCAAGCATCTTATTGGTAAAAAACTGTGCTTTTCGCCTTTCTTCGTCCAGCTCCTTAATCTTAAAGGCATCAATAGCTTTCGGCTTATCCCAATCACCGTAAAACATCAAGAATGGCAAAGATAAATCTACCTGTTCTGCTCGATCCAAATCCTTAAGTTGAATATATCCTTCAATAAAACTTTCCTGTTCTATATTGGCATTCAAGGAAAAATCAATATTAAATTCAAAACTTTTAGATTGCCCGGCAGGTACGGACAAAATGGAGTCCAGTCCGGAGAAATTTGCTATTTTTTGAGGTGTTCCGGTTAAATTCTCTCCTTCTAATAAGTCCGTAATACCTGAAATAGATACTTCAAATGTTTTTTCACGTTCAGAGCGATTTTCCAAAATTATCTTTACGTCAAAGTTTGTTTTATCAATCGCTTTTATCTCCAGCTTCCCATCTTCTGTCCTATCATTTGTACCCGTAACTTTAGCAAGAACCTGTGTCTTCAATGCCTTATCCAATTGAAGCAATCCTGCTCCTTGTTTTCTGACAAAGTCTACCACACCCTCTTGATTCCGAATGGGTTTTGCAGTATTCATTAGCCTCAATTTAATTTCTTCACTTGCTCTGATACCATCAATTCCTTTGGAAAGCAAAAACTGTTTTAAAATTGCAGAAGCACCCGCTACATGAGGAGAAGCCATGGATGTTCCGCTCATGCTTCGATACGTATTTTCTTCTATGGTAGAATAAATATTTCCACCGGGTGCAGCTAATTCCGGCTTGATGCGTAAGTCCGGAGTCGGTCCCCAAGAAGAAAAAGGTGATACCAAGCCATCGTTAAGAGAAAGTTCCTCTTCCAAAACGGTCGATAATTCCAATTCTAAATTCGGATTGACAGCTAACTCTTCTAATATTTCCTGTCCTCCCTGATATCCTACCAAAGCTATTGTCTTGGTAAACAAAGCGATACCTGCATTAAAATCTCTTCCTAAATGTTCTCCGCTTTCCAAATCGTTGTACAATAATATTGCTTTAACATTTTTGGATTCGGCAATACGAATTCTTTCTTCCAAAGTCAATTTATGACTTCCTTTATGATTCGGAGCAATATGTTCCTGCTCATCAGATAGGTGAGTATGCTCATCTTCTTGGTCTTTTGTCAAACTAATCAATGCTATCTTATTTGCCACCTCTTTATTTTCATAGTCTTTTGCTTCTCCAAAACCAATATGGACAGCTTGTGCCTGTATTCTGTCTTCTGCATCAATTCCCTTGCGAATGTTGATTCGAGCTTTTTTAGATTCCCCATCCAATGTTTGCCAATAAAGATTTTGGATATATCGAACTCCGTTTTCGACAGATGCTACACTGATACTGTTTTCCAATACAGAAGGACTTGCCAATACTGCAATATCGGGATTTTCTTTCCTTGGTTTTTCTCCATAACTATTTCCACTCATAATATTTCCGTCATTTCCTGCTGAAATCGTGACCACAATACCGGCATCCTTTGCTCTTTGCATTGCTTCGTCTTCCGGTCTTATATCCTCAGTTGATGCCAGCCCTGCCGGAGATCCCAAACTCATATTGATAACATCCGCTTTCAGGGCAATTGCATCATCAAATGCCTTCAGCCATATATCTGTAAAAGTGGTAGGATACTGCCTATCATCCGAAAATACCTTCATTGCCAAAAGTTGTACATTTGGAGCAACCCCATTAATTTCACCTCCATTTACAACATTGGCTCCAATGATACCTGCCACATGCATACCATGCATGACACCATAGCTGTCGAAAGTGTTATCATTATGGTCATAATAATTGTAGCCGTAAGGTACTTTTGCTGTAAAATACTTCCCTTTCAAACCGTTTTCAGCAATTAGTCGATTGATGGTAACTTCATTGTATTTTGCCGCTTGCGGATTTTCCAAGACCATAGCAGAATGAGTATAGTCGATTCCGGTATCAATCACTGCAACCACAATTCCTTCTCCCTTGAGGCCTAAAGTTTCCCATGCAAAAGCAGAACCAATCATCGGATTGGAGTGATTCATTTGCGGTCTTTCATATTCTTCAGCCAGATAAACTCTTTTTACATAAGGCTTTTTCTCAATATCGGCAACATCTTTTGCCTTGACCGTCATAGCCAGTCCGTTAAATCCGGTGCTGTACTGAATAATTTCCGTTTTTCTTTCCGGTTCGGTAAGATTCTCCGAATTGCCTTCGTTTTGTACTTCTGTCAAAATAGGCTGCAAATCCAGCAAAGCGTTCTCCTGCTCCATAGCAATTGCTCTTTCCAGTTCCGCTACTTTTTCCTCGGAAAGTTCCGCATAAGAAATTCCTTGACGAATTGCCTCTTCAATCACCGGCTCTTTTTCCAGTTCTACAATGATTCTGACATTGTCGGACATCACTTGCTCGGTACTTACAGCTTTTGCTTCTTCTATTTTTTTATTTCGGTCTTCTTCTTGAGTTGAAAGCTCACGATATACTGCCAACTCCGCTTGGGAATCCTGTGAATGATTTTTTTCCAATTCTGTTGCATGGGCGAAACCGCCAAACGACGACAATAAAATCGCCAAGCTTAGCAATAAAGCCATTAGCTTGCTATCTGCTCTTTTCATATTCTGTCCTTTCCGCTTTACTTAATGACAATTTGTAACTGTATTTCTACTTGTCCGTAATTCACACTGTTGATTACCACGTCTTCCTGTGCTTTCAGCATGATGTCGTAATTTCCTCTTTCTCCTTTTTGGATTTTCTCTAAGTCACTTGCAATCCAGCTAACTTCTATTTCTTTACCTGTATTTTCTCCATTTTTGTGAAGCAATATCGCAACCCGACTTGGCAAAGCAAAATTTTCGCCGCTCTTCTTATATAAAATCCCATTTGATGCCAAGCCATCTAGTACCGGCAAGAATTTCTCTTTCTCATTCGGCATTGTATTTTCATTTGTATCGTTTGAATTGCTTGAATTGCTATCCGGCAAAATTGGTTTATACTCATCCGAAAGATTTGGCTGTTTTTCATTTCTGAAGAAAATTCCTAAATCTCTTAATTTCCTTTTGCCCTTTTCCAGCTCTTCTGCCGGAAATACCTTTCCTGCCACTCGACTCTCTTTGTCTGCAAATAGTTTTACATGCTTGCTATCCCAATGGATTTTTTCTACTTTCGATTTTTCAAGCAGCACCGGCATCGGTTCCTGACGCTTTAGAATCTGAAATGCTCCAAGCTCCGTGTTTTCCAGATGCAGTGCTCCGTTTCCGCTATCTGCCATTACCATCAAGCTTTGCATTGTCGAAAGATTTTTTATTTTTACTTGAGCGGCCTTAATAATAATTAGTCCGTCCTCTTTCAAATCGTCAAAATCCCTGCTGTCATATTCACCGGATTGACTAATATAAACAGAAATCATATTACTCAACAATTGTACCAACTCCGCTCTGGTCAGAGTTTTCTTTGGATTGACTTTATTATTATAGCCTTTCATAAAGCCTTTTTCCGCCATAATGGCCATGGACTGCTCTGCCCACGGTGAAATCTTTGCGCTGTCAGAAAAAAATGTTTTACTGCTTTGGCCGCTAAGCTGAAATGCTCTAGCCAAAATCACAGCCGCTTCCTCACGGCTGACCTTATCCTTCGGTCTTAATTGATTTCCACTGCCTTTGATAATTCCCTGTTCATTTAAGCTTAACAATGCCTCCGTATAAAACGCATTCTCGACATCTGAAAACAGAGTCTTATCGGCTTGTAATCTCGGGTATCCCAGGATTCGATTGAGAATTACCGCCAGCTCCCCTCGTGTAACACCGCTATTGGGTCGGAACTTTCCTTCATATCCCTGTATGACAGCTCTCTCGCTCCAGGTCCTTATCGCCTCTTTTGCAAAACTGCCCTCCACATCCGTGTAATTTTGTGCTATCACAGCACTTGAAAATATTCCTATAAATCCTAATAACAGAATTGTGAAAAACTTGAATTGAACTTTTTTCTTCATTGCTCTGACTCCTTCGTTTTTTAATTGCAAATCATTTGCATTTGCGCGCAAGTACAATTATAACGCAAAGATATCGATTTGTAAAGAAAAAAAACCGACCATAGAGAGTTTTTCTTTTTCTTTTTGCTCTTTCTATCATCGGTTTTAAAGCCTTATTTTTTATCTCAACCTTCCCACAGTCTTTTTTGAATCTATCCCGCTCCGGAGAGGGGGATAGTGGGAAAGTTGAGTTATTATTGTAAATATTCTTTTTTTATTTCTCTTTTCAATCGAACAATTTCTTCTCCCAGCGGATCTCTCGGTCTGGGCAAATCAATCCGAATACTCTCCGAGATTTGAGCCGGTCTGCCTTTTAAAATATAGATTCTATCCGATAGCAAAATGGCTTCCTCAATATCATGGGTAATGAAAAGTGTAGTCAGATTAATTTTTTGCATAATATCCAAATACCATTGATGAATATTTTCTTTGGTAATGGCATCCAGTGCCGAAAAAGGCTCATCCAGCAAAGTCATCTCCTTTTCAAAGAGATAGGTTCTAAGCAATGCCGCTCTTTGCCTCATTCCGCCGGAAAGCATCTTCGGATATTTGAATTCCGTACCGGACAGCCCAAACTCCTCAAAAAACTTGGCTGCTGCTTCTCTGGCCTTCTTTTTCTCTTCCCCTTGGATAATTTTAGGAAGTGCTACATTGTCTAAAACAGTTTTAAACGGGAGCAGCAAATCCTTTTGCAACATATAACTGACATGCCCGCTTTGGCCGGTGATATTTTGACCGGAGAGCCATACTTCACCTGTTGTCGGCTGAAATAAGCCTGCTACAATATTGAAAATCGTAGACTTTCCGCCACCACTCGGCCCGATAATACTGACGATTTCTCCTTCCTCTACATAAAAGTTGATATCCTGTAAAATATAATCCTTCGGAGCGTCTGCAAATGCATGCGATATATTTCTCAATTCTAATTTCGGCATGAATTACTCCAAATAATCGGTACTAAATCCCTTATCCTCTAAGGACATTTCCACCAATTGCTTTTCATAAAGCCATTTATAAAAAGCATTCCAACGATTTCTGTCAATCACGCCCCATGACTTGGCATCTGCAATGTATTGAGTTGATACATACTCTTGGCTGGCACGAATCAATTCGGTATTTCCTTCCGGAGCATTTTTGATCAGGATTTCCGCTGCCTCGGCCGGCTTTTCTGCCGCAAACTCATAGCCTTTCTTAATGGCACGAAGAACTCTCCTTGCTACTTCCGGTTTGTTTGCCAAAAAGTCATTGTTGGCAATAATCACCGGCGAATAATAATCAAACTCCGGCATATAGTCGGTCAATAGGAAGAAATTGGTTTCTACTTTTTGGATATCCGCATGAATCTTATCCCAACCTTGGTAAACAAAAATAGAATCAAATAAATTGAGTCTTAAAGCCGTCGTTGCATCAGTAAATTCTCCACTGATAAACTCTACTTTCGACCAATCTCCACCATCTTTTTCGACAATCGCCTGAATAGTGGCATCATCAATCGGATCCTCCCAGGTGGAATATTTCTTGCCCGGCATATCTTTCGGCGTAGCAATGCCCTTTTCTTTCAAACTCATAATTCCGGCGGTATTGTGTTGTAATACGGCTGCCACCGCAGTAATCGGCACGTCTTTTTTCAAACGTTTGACCATATTTGGTTGGAAAGAAATCCCAAATTCCGCCTTACCCAGACCGACAATCGTTGCCGAACTGTCTTCTGCAGGCTGGATGATTTCTACTTCCAGATTTTCTTCTGCAAAATATCCGTTATCCTTAGCCACAAAAAGACCGGTATGATTGGTATTTGGCACCCAATCCAGCACAAAGGTAAGCTTTTCCGTCGGCATTTCCGCCTTTGCCTCTTGCTTTGGCTCTTCTTTTTTCTCTTCTTTCATTTCTTCTTTTGCTTCTGTCTTTTCTTGTGTTTGATTTTTCTCAGCAGGCATTCCCTCGTTTTTTACCTCCGGTTTGCTGCAAGCCGTAAAAATGCTGACAATGATGAATAATGCAACAAATATTTTAATATTTTTCATTGGAAACCTCTTTCTTTCTAAACATAGTTTGTACTGTTTTGTCTTTGATTGCTCTGACCGGCTTTGAGCAAATCTTTTGCGAAATCTCTTTCTGCAAACTCTTTTTTTGCTTTCAGCCATTGGATTGACTTATTTACGCTCTTCGTATTTCACAACTTTTCTATGAATATAATCTACCATTGCCATCAATGCCAAACTTAAGATGGCAATAAAAAATATCGTTGCAAATATTTTGTCAATCGCATAGGCCTTGCGGACTCTGGTCATATAAACACCAAGCCCTTGATTTCCTCCCAACCATTCTGCTACCACTGCTGCTATCAGCGAGTAAGAAATGGATACTCTAAGGCCGGCAAAAAAATAATTGATACTGGCCGGAAACTTCACATGCCAATAAGTTTGCCACTTAGTTGCCCCCATGCTTTGCAATAGCTTGATACTGTCGGCATCCACCGAACGATATCCGTCCAGCAAAGCAATTAGTATAGGAAAAAACACCGTCATGATAACCAATACAATTTTCGGCTCCATACCATATCCCAGCCAAACTACCAACAAAGGAGCAATCGCAAAGGAAGGTATCGTTTGTGTAATGATAATCGGCGGATAAAAAATCTCATAGCAAAGCTTTGACCAATCCATAATAATGGATAATACAAATGCCAAAAAAATCGCAATAACGATACCTATTATCATTTCCACAAAGGTATACAGAGTATGGTTCATCATCAGCGAAAAGTCATCTGCAAAGGCTTTTCCTGCGGAAAGTGGTGAGGAAAAAGCAAATTCCGGCAAAATTCCGAAATAGGTCAGCATTTGCCACAACACTAAAATAGCAAAAACAACACTGTAACGATAAAGGAAATTAATGATATTTTGCAGTTTTTTCTTCAATGCTAAGCCCCTCATCATTCGGATGATAACTGATTTTGACATAACTCATAACAGACGGTGCCCCTGCTTTGACGGCGATTTTCTGACATTCTTTTACAATTTTCATCAAAACATCATAATCACCTTCTATTACTGTTTCGAATGGCCCTACAAAATAATTCAGATTTTGGCCTGCAATGTACTGAATGACTTCATCTACAATTGCAACCACTTGAGATGTTTGCTCTACTTTTGGCAGAACTTGAATGGCAACACTTGCATTACACATAAAAAAACTCCCTTCCGAGAGTACTTGAGCAAAGAAACAGATGATGTACGCTTTTGCACTATTCATCCATCTATCGTATATGTTCCCTACGCCGGCATTATCCGAACAGGTTATACGGGTATAATCTCAGCCTATTAAGCACCCCACTAGATTTGTTTAATATTTATAGCTTTTTTATTATACCGAAAATAACAAAAATGTCAAATTCTATCTTAATTTTTTTTATCCGACAAGCGAATATAAGCAAAAACTTTTTATCCAATATTTTCTTGAAGAAAATATTTTTTTCTTTTCTCTTTGTATCCCCTATGCTTAAAGGGTTTTAAAGATTATCTCTGTTTTTTTGTATGAAAAATAGCTTAGATTCTATTAAGGTATTATTGACATTTTCTTAATTTGGCATTAAAATAAAGCTGATACATGTTCAAGAATCTATTTTTATTCTTGAAAGAAATAATAATAACTTTATTTTAGGAGGTTGCTTTATGAAAAAACATTTACAACGTCTTGGCCGCTCTATGATGCAGCCGGTAGCTGTACTTCCAGTTGCTGCTTTATTATTAGGTATTGGCTATATGATTGACCCTAGCGACTGGGGCGGACAAAGTCCATTAGCCGCATTTTTAATCAAATCCGGTGCTGCGGTATTGGATAATCTTGGTATTTTATTTGCAGTTGGTGTTGCTTATGGAATGTCCAAAGATAAAAATGGTGCTGCCGCTTTAAGTGGTTTGGTAGGTTTCATGGTAATCACTACTCTTTTAAGTCCGGGTGCCGTTGCTCAAATTCGCCACGTTGTAGGTGAAGACGGTGCATTGGTAATGCCTGCCGCAACAGAAGGTTTTGCTAAAATCAACAACGCATTTATCGGTATTCTCGCCGGTGTTCTGGCCTCTTTGGCTTATAACCGTTTCTATCAAGTGAAACTGCCTGCGTTCTTGGCATTCTTTGCCGGTCGTCGCTTGACTCCTATCGTAACCTCTCTTTATGCAATTTTGGCTTCCGTAGTTTTATTCTTCGTATGGCCAATTATTTTTGCAGGTTTGGTAGGATTTGGTAAGGGTATTGTTAGTCTTGGAGCAGTTGGAGCAGGTATTTATGCATTCTTCAACCGTCTGTTAATCCCTGCCGGTTTGCACCATGCGTTAAACTCCGTATTCTGGTTTGACATTGCCGGCCTTAAGGATATTCCTTTATTCCTTGACGGACAAAATACCATTGATTTATTTAGTCGAGGTCAAGAAGCTGTGGAAGCTGCCGGTCTTGCTTATCGTGATATCAAAACTGTCGGTATGTACCAAGCAGGTTTCTTCCCAATCATGATGTTCGGTCTTCCCGGTGCTGCTCTTGCAATGTATCACACCGCCAAAGACAACAAAAAGAAAGTTGCCGCTTCCTTATTGATGGCAGGTGCTTTAGCTTCTTTCGTTACCGGTGTTACCGAGCCTTTGGAATTTGCATTTATGTTCCTTGCCCCTGTTCTTTACTTAATTCATGCTTTATTGACAGGTGTTGCAGTAACATTGGCTTCCTTACTTGGCTTCCGTGCAGGTTTCGGTTTCTCCGCAGGTTTATTCGATATGATTTTAAGTATGAGAAATCCTCTTGCAACTCAATGGTACATGCTTTTAGTAATGGGCTTAGTATTCTTTGCTATTTACTATTTCGTATTCCGTTTCTTCATTACCAAGTTCAACTTAAAGACTCCGGGTAGAGAAGATGATGACGATGTAGATCCAAACGAAGGTGTTGTCCTTGGTAAAGATACCAACTTCAACCAAATGGCGAAAACCATCTTGGAAGGTCTTGGCGGAAAAGATAATATCGAAGAACTGGATCATTGCATTACTCGTCTTCGTGTTGATATCAAACAATATGAATTAGTAGACGAAAAAGTAATCAAATCTACAAAGGTTGCCGGTGTTATCCGTCCATCTCAAAAACAGGTTCAAGTTATTGTCGGACCACAAGTTCAAGCAGTATTTGATGAAATGAAAAAAATGGTTTAATTCTAAAACCTTTGATAAAGTAAAAAGAAAGCACGCTACGGCGTGCTTTCTTTTTACTTGCCTCTATAATAAGAGGATACTTATTCTTCTACTTTTTCCAGTTTTGCCATAAAGGCAAGTAATTTCTTTTCTCCATGTCCCGGAAACAACACTTTTACTTGATAATCCGCTCCACCATTTTCTATCGAAAGCACTTTACCGATTCCATATTTTCCATGTTTCACCAAATCCCCTTCGGTAAATGTGAGTACCTTGTGTTGAGGTTGTGGAAGTTCCTGAACACTAGAAGAATAAGGTTTTCGGTTCATCACCACCTTACTTCTGCCAAAGTCTCTACCTGCTTTATTTTCAACCGCAAACAGATTCTTTTCCCTCTCGATATTCAGCTCTTGTATAAACTCTTCCGGTATTTCCTTCAAAAATCTGGACTTCGGATTTACCTGTGTCTTACCGTACATTAGCCTTTGTTTGGCATTGGTAAGAAACAGTTCTTCCTTTGCTCTGGTAATTCCTACATAAGCCAAACGTCTTTCTTCTTCAATATCTTTTTCCATTCCGGAACTGATGCTCATATAGCTCGGAAAGAGATTTTCCTCCATTCCAATCATAAATACAATCGGAAACTCCAAACCTTTGGCAGAGTGAATCGTCATTAGGATTACTTTTTTCGTATCTTCCTCTAAGGTATCCACCGATGCTACCAATGCAACATCTTCCAAAAACCCGTTTAAAGACGGCTCTTCTGTCTGAGTGGTATAATCCTTGGCTTTGGAAATCAATTCATTGATATTGTCAATTCTGCCAAGACTCTCCGGTGTGCCTTCTTTCTTGAGTTCTTCTACATACTTGGTTTTCTCGAGTACCAGCTTCATCCATTCTTCCAAAGGAATCTCTTCATCAAGCTTAGCAGTCAAATACTGGATGATTTCATAGAACTCATACACGGATTTGGCTCCTCGAAAACCGGCGTTTTGGCAAAATCCTGCCGCTTCGATTAAGGAACAATCCCTTTCCAAAGCAATTTTTTGTACCATTTCTATGCTTTTGTCACCAATGCCTCTCCTTGGCTCATTAATCACACGCAAGAAGGAGATATTATCCTTTGGATTGTTAATCATTCTCAAATATGCAATCACATCCTTGATTTCTTTTCTTTGATAGAATGCTACACCACCAATCAAAGTATAAGGAATCCCCGCTCTGACCAAGGCTTCTTCCACACTTCTGGACTGGGCATTGGTGCGATAAAGAACTGCAAAATCATTGTAGTCCTTGCCGTTTTGACATTGTTTTTTGATTTCACCGACCACGAAATGAGCTTCCATCTTTTCATCATCCACTCTTTTGTATTTCAGCTTATTTCCTGTCATATTTTCTGTCCAAAGAGCTTTGGCTTTTCTACTGTTGTTATTGGCAATCACCGCATTGGCTGCCGCGAGAATATTCTTGGTCGAGCGATAATTCTGCTCCAAGCGAATCACCTTTGCCTGCGGATATACTTCTTCAAAGTTCAAGATATTGGTAATATCCGCACCACGGAAAGCATAAATAGATTGGTCATCATCTCCAACCACGCAAAGATTCTTAAATTTTCCGGCCAAAAGACTGACCAGCTCAAATTGGACTCCGTTGGTATCTTGATATTCATCCACCATGATATATTGGAATTTATTTTGATAGATTTCCAGAATATCCGGATTGGCCACAAAAAGCTCCACAGTAATCATCAGCAAATCATCAAAATCCATAGCATTATTTTGGTGTAGTTTCTTTTGATAGTTTTCATACACACGGCAGGCCATTTCCCGACGGAAATCACCTCGCACCTCTTTGGCATACTCCATTGCTGTCATTTTTTGATTTTTGGCCGTACTGATAAGATTGGCCACATAAGATTCCGACAACATCTTAGAGTCAATATTCATTTCCTTCAGCACTTCTTTGATAACCTTTTTGCTGTCTTCCGTATCATAAATACTAAAATGTCTGTCATAGCCAATGGCATCGGCATATCTTCTCAAAATACGTACACAGCTACTGTGAAAGGTACTCACCCAAATATCAGCGGCCGCTTCTCCCACCAAGCGGTTAATTCTTTCCCGCATTTCTTTGGCTGCTTTGTTGGTGAACGTAATTGCCATAATATTCCAAGGTTTTACTCCCTTTTCTTCAATCAAATAGGCAATACGATGTGTCAGCACTTTTGTCTTTCCCGAGCCTGCACCGGCCAACAACAACAATGGCCCGTCGGTGTGCATGACTGCCTGTTTCTGTTCCTTATTTAACTCTTGATATTTATCCATTTCAACCTCATCCTATTAAAAAAAGCCCGCTATTTATATCAATAACTCAACTTTCCCATAGTCTTTTTTGCCCTTATTCCGCTCCGGAGAGCGGACACATAAACGTATCTAAAAAAGACTGTTTCAGGGAACTAAGGAAAGTTGAGTCAATAAATAGTTCGGGCTTTTGAACCCTATGATTAATATGCTAAAATCAAACCGCCGGAATTGGCATAGTTGGAGCTAAGTCCTCTGGTTGCCACTACTACAATATCTTTGAAATTGTATTGTGCTCTTGCTTTTTCCAGTGCCATTTTGGCATATTCTGCGGCCTGGCAATGAGCAATCACCAATCTTTTCTCTGTCACATCACCGCCAAGGTCGGCAATCATCGCTACCATCTTATCAATTGCTTTTTTGATTCCTCTGGCTTTTTGCAGAAGCTCAATTTCACCGTCATTACTGCCTAAAATCAAGTTGATGTTTAAGACGCTGGCAATTTTACTTTGAAGCAAGCTCAAACGCCCTGATTTCTCCAAGTTATCCAGCTTTTGCAGTACAAATACGGTTCGTAAGCCTTCAATGTACCTTTCTACTTTATCTACAATTTCTTCAAAAGACAATCCGCTGTGAATCAGGTCATTCAATTTTAGGGCAATAGCCACTTCCGCTGAGGATGCTCCCTTACTGTCAAAGATATGAATGTTTTTATGCGGATTCTCTTCCAGATAAAGATCTTTTGCCAAAACCGCAGAAGCATAACTGCCACTTAATTTGGAAGAAATGGTAATGCAAAATACATCTTCTTCCCCTTGATAGGCCTGCATATATGCTTCCGGAGAAGGACAAGCGGACTTTGAAACCACCTTTGAAGTGGATTGAACTTTCAGAAATTCCTCAACATCCAGCTTTTCATCGTCCACAAAAAAAACGCCATCCACTTCAATGGTCAGCGGAACCAAGCTGATATTCATCTCCTGCTTCATTTTTGTAGTAACATCACAACAGCTGTCTGCAACAATTTTATAAGACATATTTTCACTCCTTTAAAAGAGACAATTACATTGATAAAGTAACTTCAGCACCACAATTTTGGGTTTACCTTTTTTTGTGCCGGAATCTGCTGCGTTTTTCCGGTCGTGTAAAACGCTCTTATACCGTACTTTGCAAAAAACTATTTGTGCAAGCACATATTTTTTGCTCGTTCGACGTATTCACGCTATTATCTATATTATAAAGTATATCCCTGAACTATTCAAGTGGTAAATCGAATCTATAATTGATAAAATGTTGTCATTACCTTTATCATGTCTTCCATGTCTTGTTTGCCTGCAAATTCTCTGGCTGAGTGCATTGCCAGCATAGCAAGGCCCATGTCTACGATAGGAATCGGCAAATAGCTGCTGACAATGGAGCCGATGGTCGTACCGCCTCTGATGTCGGCATGATTGACAAACTTTTGATACTTTACTCCTGCCTTATCACAAATCTGTTGAAGAACACCGGCACTGAATGATTCGGTTGCATAGGCCTTATTGCCGCTAATTTTGATTACAATTCCTTCGTTGACCTTCGGACGATTGGTTGGATCGCATTTTTCCGGATAAGCCGGATGAACCGCATGTGCTCCGTCTGCCGAAATAAAGAAAGAATCTTGCAGGCAGTCATTCCATTCCATACTTTCCATATTCAGTGCAACCCGAAGTTTTTCCATACAAAGATTTAAGATCATGGAATTAGCACCTTGGCGACTAAGACTTCCGATTTCCTCATGGTCCACAAAAAGTGCAACATTCACTCCCGATTTCGGCTCTGCCGCAATCATAGCCTGCATGGCGGTGTAAACCATTGCCGTGTCATCAATCCGAGGGCAAGAAATAAACTCTTCTTCTACACCAACTAATTGTCCTTCTTCAAAACAGTATACAAATAAATCATAATCCAAAATATCTTCCGGATGAACTGATAACTCTTTTGCCAGTAAACCTAATAAATAGTTTTCTTTCTCCATTTCTTCACGGAATGTCGCAATAAACGGAAGCATTTCCTTTTGTGCTTTGATTTCCACGCCCTTATTCACTTCCCGATTCATGTGAATTGCCAAATTCGGAAGGGTCAAAACCGGTTTTTTAAAATCCAGAATACGAATCTCCGGTTTGAGCACATTTTCACTGCGAAGTGCTACCGAACCGGCAATACTAAGAGGGCGGTCAAACCAGGTATTGAAAATCGGGCCGCCGTAAATCTCGATATTCAAACGACGATATCCGTCACTATTGATTTCCGGCATAGGCTTAATCTTTAGTGCCGGATTGTCCGTATGAGCTCCAATCATCTTGAGCTTATCGGTTTTTCCCTCTTTTGCTGTCTTAAAGGCCATCAACATAGATGGAGAGCTTTGAACAAAATATCCTTTCCCTGCTTCTATCTGCCAGTTTCCGTTAAAATTCAATTCTTCAAAAGAAGCTTCTCTTAATCTTTTTTTGGTTGCTTCTACCGTACAAACAGCAACCGTTGCTTCTTTCATATAGTCAAAAAAATGTTTCATCATTGTCTCCTTTTTCTTTTCTTTTATTTCTATTATATCCGCTTATTTACTTTTTTTCTTCAAGTAAAATGCGGCAGAAATCCACACTGTTGCAGGAATGGTAAACATCAAACCGATACTGCCTGCCATTGCTCTTAATACTTCCGAAGATACGGAATCATAATTGAGAATCTCCACTAAAGTAATATTATACACCATAAATAAAATGATTAAATGAATCGATGTACCTACATAAGCCAAAATCAAGGTATTGGACATCGAGCCCATTATATCTCTGCCGATATTCATACCGGATTGGATAATTTTCTTGGCTGATATTTCAGGGTTGATTTCCCAAATCTCCCACATAGAAGAGGCAATCGAAAGAGCCACGTCCATAATTGCTCCAATCGAGCCGATAATAATCGTTCCAAATAAAAAGTTAATTCCCAAAGTAAGTTCTAGGTTTAAGGTCTGACTGGAACTTA
>JAUMXK010000005.1 GCA_030535295.1 Eubacteriales bacterium
TCAAACTTAGTGCAACTTCTAGCCCTACTAGAACTTACTTTGAAAATTTACCAAAAAAATAAAACAAGTATACAAAAATACGAGATGATGAATATGAGGCTTTAAGAAAATGCTTTCGAGATTTTGAGTGAAAGGGCTGTTTAAAAAAAGAATGAATGTAAGCCGGAAAAGACAAATGCTTACAAAAAACTAATTTTTCAGGCACTGCGGCTACAGGGCTTTGTTATAACTTTTGGATGATGAGCCGACTGTTTGAGCGAAGCGAGTTTCGGCGATTCTACAAAAGTTATAACAAAAGCTCTTCTACATATCCTAGTTTGGCGGAGAGTTTCCACCGTCAGACCAAATGCTTCTAATTTGACACTCTTTTATTTTTTTGATATAATAGTTGCCATGTCAACTAATTTGATAGTTAGGCTATCTGTTTCAGATATTTATTTTTTAGTGATTACGATTTTTATTTACGGAGACGGCCATGAAACAAATACAGCATCATAAGCATAATTCCTTTTATTTAAACCGTTTGATTTCTATGATTTACCGTCATGGGCGTATTTATATGGAAGAGCAATTGGAGGATTTGAATTTACATTCCGGACAATATACCTATCTGCTCTACTTGTATCATCACGATGGGCAAAAACAGGAAGAAATTGTAAAGAACTTAAAGATAGATAAAGCCGGTACCACTCGTGCTTTGAATAAACTGGAAAAAAGTGGTTATATTTTCCGCAAAGCAGATGAAAAAGACCGACGTGGAAATTATGTCTATTTGACAGAAAAGGCTTGGCAAATACAGCCACTGCTTCTAAAAGTGTATAGCAATTGGCTAAATTTGGCTTTAGACGGTTTGGAAGTGGAGGAATTTGAACTCCTCTACTCGCTTTTGAATAAAATTGCCATTAATGCAATTTCTATCAAAAGTGAAAAAAATAAGGAAAAAAAGCCGAATGCCAAAAAGAAAAAGGTCAGTAATAAGGCGAAAGACGAGGTTGATAAAAATGAATCAAAAACAAATTGAATTGAAGGAAGCACCGATTTCCAAGTTGCTTCTGAAATACTCCATTCCGGCCATCGTGGGAATGGTGGTGAATGCCCTTTATAATATTGTAGACCGGATGTTTATCGGAAATATGGTCAAAGACCCGCTGGCAATGAGCGCTGTCGGCTTAATCTTTCCTGCCATGCTGGTGATTTTCGGTTTTTGTATGCTAATCGGTATCGGTGGCTCCAGCCGGATTTCGATTGCTCTTGGCGAAAATAAGCCGGACAGAGCCAATCATATTCTGGGCAATATGCTGATTATGATTACCGTTTTGATGCTGAGTTTGTCCCTAATTATTTCTATTTTTAAAGTACCGATTTTGAATCTAATCGGAGCCAGCGCAGATACTATCGGATATGCCTCCGATTATCTGCAAATTATTTTGTATGGCTCACTCTTTCAGGGACTTTCTTATAGTTTTAATACGACTATGCGCTCTGAGGGAAATCCGAAAAAGGCCATGATGACCATGCTAATCGGGGCGGGGGCCAATATCATTCTGGATCCGATTTTTATCGGGCCGCTTGGAATGGGAATCCGTGGTGCAGCTTGGGCAACGGTGCTTTCTCAGCTGATTTCCACGGTTTGGGTAATGTCACATTATTTCTCCAAGGATAGTGTCTTGAAATTTCACCGTCAGTATTTGCGTCCGAATCTGGAATTGATGAAAAGCATTGTGTCGATTGGTATGGCACCTTTTATCATGCAAATAGCGGCGGGCTCGATTTCGGCTATTGCCAACAACAGCTTACGTATTTATGGAGGTGATTTGGCTATCGGTGCTGTCACCATTGTCAACTCTATCTCCGCCTTTATTTTAATGCCGGTTTTCGGTATCAACCAGGGTTCGCAGCCGATTATCGGCTTCAACTACGGTGCCAAGCAGTTTGATCGGGTCAAAGAGGCTTGGAAGCTGGCGGCCTTTGCCGCTACTGCTATCTGTACTTTGGGCTTTCTGATGGTGCAATTTTTCCCTGAGCTTTTGATGCGTGGTTTCACTCCCAATCCGGAGTTGATCGAAATTGGTGCCGGCGGTATGCGGAAGCTGATGATGTTCTTCCCGATTATCGGCTTTCAAATCATCAGTGCCAACTACTTCCAGGCTGTAGGAAAGGCCCCGAAGGCCATGATGCTCAGTATGCTTCGTCAGGTCATTGTCCTGATACCACTACTGCTGATTTTGCCAAACTTCTGGCAAATCAATGGTGTCTGGTTTGCCTTCCCGATTGCTGACTTCTGCGCTTCGATTATTACAGCGCTATTTATTCTTTGGGAGATGAAGCATTTGAAGGAAGCGGATTAAAAGAAAAGGAATGAGCGTAGAAGTCAACTTCCCTTTTCCACCCTCTGCTGAAATACCAGTGTTATCAGTGACACTACCGTAATTCCCAGACCGATTACCAAATAGGAAATGGCGTTGTCCGTGGTGAACAAGGCGCTGAATAAAAAGCTACCAATCGGCATAAAGATACAGATCAGGGTATAGATAACGGAAAAGACCCGGCCAATATACTCCTCCGGTGTGTTGATTTGCACATTGGTCATAAAGGTAATATTAAAGCAGGACAGAAAAAAGCTGTATCCAAAGGCTGCGATAGCCCCCAGAATCAGTATTTTCATCTGTATCGCTAAATATAGCAAAAGGATGGCCAGTCCACAAAGCGCAATATAAATTATCATTCTTTTTGCCTTTTGTTTCTTTAGAATATAGGCAAAAATAGCCGCCACAATCCCGCCAATGGCTGCGGTACTCTTGAAAATTGCATATGGATTGATCAGGCTTTCCTTAAAAAAGTTCTTGGTATAAGGTAAAAATAATCCGAAACCGGCAAAAAAGAAATTTACCAGCGCCGCAAACACAATCAGCAAAAACAATACTTTACTGTGAACAATAAAGGCAAGGCCTTCTTTCATATCTTTCCAAATGCCGGTTTTTATTTTCTCTTTTTCTACTTTCGGTATATGCAAATACATTTCAAATAATGCGGATACCAAAAAAGTAGCTGCGTTTACCAGTACTACCACTCGAAATCCCAGTACCTCCAAAAGGAAAATCGAAATCACGGGAGCAATCACCCTGACGACTTCTTTCATTCCTCGTATTATGGAATTATATCTGCTGATTCTATCTTCGTCCAAAGCAAATTTTACAATTGAGCTGACTGCCGGCGAATTGAAGGAAGACAGCAAAGCCAGTATAATATTGACAATAATAATGGCTGAAATCAGATAGGAAGAATCGGTAAAGAAAGCAAGGGCAAAGCAAGCCAAACCACAAAATAAATCGGTCACAACCAGTATTTTTCTTTTGTCACTTGCCCGATCGGAAAAGACTCCTCCAAATAAATTGACCAAAATACCCACAATAATTTCTGAGCTTTGATAAATAGCAGTGTAAAGAGAAGTTCTACCACTAAAATGTGACAACACAATATTGCAGGTAACATCATACACTGCATTACCAAGGGCTGTTGTCAAAGCTCCGATGCCCAATTTGTATTCGTTCTTTCTTTTCATTGCAGCTCCTCCTTGCCAAATTCTTATAGGATATTCCTAAGAATACATAAAAGTCGGCTCTATAATAAAAGTCAATGGAATATGTGTAGAGCAGCCATATTCCTTTGACTATCATAATCTTTTTTATAACATCCAGTTTAATAATAGAATCAGTGCCAGATAGGTCACCATCAAACCATAAGCCACATAATCCCTTGTCTGATACTTGAGGGGTTTGAACTTGGTACGGCCTTTGCCGCCTCGGTAGCATCTGGCTTCCATGGCCAGTGCCAGGTCATCGGCTCTACGAAATGCCGAAAGAAAGAGGGGCACCAGCAGCGGCAACATGGCCTTGGCTTTTTTTATGACACCTTTTTGCTCGAAGTTGGCACCACGAGCCAATTGGGCTTTCATGATTTTATCCGTTTCTTCCAGTAAAATCGGAATAAAGCGCAGGGCAATCGACATCATCATGGCAATTTCATGGGCCGGTACTTTCACCACTTCAAAGGGCTTCAAAAGGCTTTCTATGGCATCTGTCAATGCCACAGGCGGTGTGGTCAGTGTCAGGAAAGAAGAACCTAAAATCAGCAAAATCAAACGCATCGCCATTGCAACGGCCGCAAAGATTCCTTCTTTGGTGATGCGAAGAAAGGACCATTCCAATATTACCGTATTGCCATGGGTTTGAAATAAATTAAAGGCGACGGTAATGGCAATAATCAAAAATACGGTCTTTAAGCCACGCAGGACGAAAGACAATGGTACTTTTGATAATTTTGTCATCCCTAAAAATAATACGGCAATTCCTATATAAATTGGAATCTTGGCCGTCAAAAAAAGTGCAATCACAAAGACAAAGCTCATGATGACCTTTGTTCTTGGATCCAATCGATGTATGACCGACTCTGCCGGATAATATTGTCCAATGGTAATATCTCGAATCATTTACTTACCTTTCCGTTTCCTTTATTTCTGTATATTTTCCCAACTCTCTATCACTGCCGGGAAAATGAAGTCTATAAACTATCCATCTTTATTTTATCCCGATGCTCCGGATAATATTCCCACATGACTTTAAATATATCTTCAATGCTGTATTGCGACCAGCGCATAGGAATGTTAAAATCTGCCATACCTTCCGCTTTTCTTTTTTTTGCACGGACGATCACTTTGGGAGTATAGGAATAAGGCATGGATTGATAGCAACTGTCCGCATCTTGCAATTCTATTCCCAAATAGACCTTCCCTCTATGTACCACTTTTCGAAAGCAAAGGATATCTTCCCATACTAAACGGAGAAATACTTTACTGTTTTCATAGACGTTAATCTGATAAATATTCATCATAAGCAAGGGATCCTGATCCAGTAGCAAAGTAAGTAATGATGCAACTGTCGAAACCAATAACAGTAGAAAAATCAACAAAATTTTAAGCCATAATGCCGAAAGCTGCAAAATTGCCACAATCAGTAAAATAGTTCCCGAAATAATAAATCCTACCTTAACCTTGGACATTCGAAATGTCGGCATGACTCCAAAATCTTTTTCCCATATCATTCTTTCTCTTTCTTCTCCAATTTCTTAATATTTTTCTTTATCCATGGCAGAGCTTCTTCAATGGTAATAATGTTTTCCGGAAGTTCAAACCCCTTTCCCCTAAGGGCAAAGACCAGCTCTGTAATTTGCGGTACATTCAGTCCTACGGAAAGCAGCGTATCTCTTTGGCTGAATACTTCATGAGGGTTGCCATCTAAAATTATTTGACCACTATCCATAGCAATGACTCTATCGACGTATTCCGCCACATCTTCCATACTATGAGATACCAAGATAATGGTCATGCCTGTCTGCTGATGCAAGGCTTTGATTTTCCCCAAAATATTATCTCTGCCTTTCGGGTCAAGGCCGGCTGTCGGCTCATCCAATATCAGCACCTTAGGTTGCATGGCAAGCACTCCGGCGATAGCCACTCGTCGTTTTTGGCCTCCTGAGAGTTCGAATGGGGATTTCTCCATATATTTTTCGCCAAGGCCGACCAATTCACAGGCTTCTTTGACTCTTTTGGCTATTTCCTCTGTATTCAGCCCCAAATTCTTTGGGCCAAAGGCAATGTCTTTTGCAACGGTCAACTCGAAGAGTTGATGTTCCGGGTATTGAAAAACAAGGCCAACCTGCTGTCTGAGGTTTTCCAGGTTCTTGGAGTTTTTATCTATTTTGATGCCGTTGACTTCCAACTCTCCGGATGTGGCTCTAATTAAGCCATTTAAATGCTGAATCAGCGTAGATTTGCCACTGCCGGTGTGGCCGATAATACCGACAAACTCACCATCTCCTATTTCCAGATTGATCTCTTTGAGGGCAGTTTTTTCAAATGGTGTGCCCTCTGCATATATATAATTCAAATTTTTTATCTTAATCGACATAATGTTTCCACCATTTCTTCCATTGTCAATTCTTTTCCCGATACATCATAGCCATCTTTCTTTAAATGATATGCCAGTTCGGAGATTTGCGGAACGTCCAGTCCCAACTCTTTCATTTTTTCCACTTGAGAAAAGATTTCTCTTGGACTTCCTTGTAAAGCAACTTTGCCTTTATCAATTACATAAATCTTATCTGCCGAAATGGCTTCTTCCATGTAATGAGTAATGAGAATAATGGTTATTCCTTCTTTATTAAGACGCTTGATCGTCTTCATGATCTCCCGTCGGCCACTTGGGTCAAGCATTGCCGTAGGCTCATCCAATACAATACAATTCGGCTTCATGGCAAGAACACCTGCAATGGCAATTCTTTGTTTCTGGCCACCGGATAATTTATTGGGAGAATGCTTGGCATACTTTTCCATTTTGACCGCAGCCAGTGCCTCATCTACTACAAAACGAATTTCATCGCTGGGCACTCCCAAATTTTCCGGTCCGAAGGCAGTGTCTTCTTCTACCATACTCCCTATAATTTGATTGTCCGGATTTTGAAAGACCATGCCGACATTTTTACGTAATTCCCAAATCTTATCTACATCCGTGGTTTCGATTTCGTTGACCACCAGGCTTCCTTCCGTAGGAAATAAAAAGGCATTCAAATGTTTGGCAAAGGTTGATTTTCCTGAACCGTTATGGCCTAAAATAGCAACAAAACTACCTTTTTCCACATCCAGACTAACATCATCCAGTGCTCTGAACTGCTTTATTTCTTCATCTTCCTGCTCTACGATATAATCGTGTACCACATTTTTTGCTCGAATCATTTTTCCTCCCTACGGAAAAAAGGGATTAAGTTAGTCTTAACCCCTTTACTTTTCACTATACTAATTCTAAAATTACAACTTCCGCAGCATCGCCTTTTCTCATACCCAATTTGATAGCACGAGTGTATCCGCCCTTACGGTCAACATACTTTGGAGCAATTTCGTCAAATAATTTATCTACTAAATTAACTTGCTTACTATTTACTTTTTTCTTTGCGTTTTCTGCCGGAACTTCAGTTACAGGATATAATACTTGAAGCATTTTTCTTCTTGCATTCAATCTGGATGGATTATCCTTTTTGACTACCTTTTGTACTTCTTCGTATTTTGTTACTTTCTTGCCGTCAACAACTTCTTTATTGCGTTTGATATGCTTTCCACTAACTTTATCTTCTACAACGATTTTCTTTGGCACTCTTTGAGTAACAGTTACTTCTGTGTAGTTATCCTTTTCTTTTACTGCAAGAGTGATTAACTTCTCTGCAATTTTACGAATTTCTTTCGCCTTGGTTTCGGTAGTCTTTATCTTGCCATGATACAGCAATGCTGTAACTTGATTTCTAAGCAGAGCTTTTCTTTGTCCAGAAGTTCTGCCAAGCTTACGATATGCAGACATTCAATAACCTCCTTTATTTCAATTATTCATTATTCGGTTTTAAAGATAAATTCAGTTCACTTAACTTAGCTAAAACTTCATCCAAAGATTTTCTTCCTAAATTACGAACTTTCATCATTTCGTCCGGAGTCTTATTGATTAACTCCTCGACTGTATTAATGTTTGCACGTTTGAGACAATTGTACGAACGAACAGAAAGCTCCAATTCATCAATGCTCATTTCCAGTGCTTTTTCTTTGTCATTTTCTTCTTTTTCGATCATAACTTCTGCATTCTTTGCGTTTTCAGAAAGATCGATAAACAGATTTAAATGCTCATTCAGTACTTTTGCAGCCAATGAAACAGCTTCATCCGGTGCAACGGTACCATTTGTCCATACCTCTAAGGTTAATTTATCAAAGTCTGTGATTTCACCGACTCTGGTATTTTCCACAATCAGATTCACTCTTTTCACCGGAGTAAAAATAGAATCCACCGGAATCATACCAATCGGCTGCTCATCCATTTTGTTCTTTTCCGCCGGAACATAGCCACGGGAACGTACAATGGTAAGCTCCATGAACAGTTTTGAATCTGCTCCGCCATCTAAGGTAGCAATCACTTGCTCAGGATTTACAATTTCAATGTCTGCATCTGTTTTAATATCTGCAGCAGTAACAACCCCTTCCCCTTCAAACTCGATATAAGCAACTTTCGGCTCAGAGGAGTTGGTATTCCCTTTAATTGCAAGTTTTTTAATATTTAAGATTACTTCCGTAACATCTTCTTTGACATTCGGAATGGTAGAAAATTCATGTAAAACACCATCAATTTTGATACTGGTTACCGCATAACCCGGCAAAGAAGACAACATAATACGACGCAGGGAATTTCCCAAAGTAGTACCATAGCCTCTTTCCAAAGGCTCAATTACAAACCGACCATAACAACTGTCTTCTGATATTTCCTGAATATCTATTCTTGGTTTTTCAAACTCAAACATTATTAAAGACCCTCCTTTGATCTTGTATCATAAGGATTGATGGTTATTAGACTCTTCTTCTTTTCGGTGGGCGACAACCATTGTGTGGTACAGGGGTTACGTCCTTAATACTTGTTACTTCAAGACCTGCAGATTGAAGCGCACGAATAGCTGCTTCTCTTCCGGAACCCGGTCCTTTTACCATTACTTCAACTGTCTTTAATCCATGAACCATTGCTGCTTTGGCTGCAGTTTCTGCTGCCATTTGTGCTGCGTATGGAGTAGATTTTTTGGAGCCACGGAAACCAAGTCCGCCGCTGCTTGCCCAACTAAGTGCATTGCCTTCTACGTCAGTTAATGTAACGATTGTATTATTAAAGCTGGATTGAATATGAGCTTGTCCACGTTCAATGTGCTTTTTTACACGCTTTTTAGCGACTCTTTTTACAACATTCTTTTTAGCCACGAATCTCAAACCTCCTTCTTATTATTTCTTCTTATTAGCGACTGTTCTTCTTGGTCCTTTTCTTGTTCTAGCATTCGTCTTGGTCTTTTGTCCTCTTACAGGCAATCCCTTACGATGACGAATTCCACGATAGCAACCAATTTCCATCAATCTCTTGATATTGAGAGCAACATCTCTTCTTAAATCACCTTCAACAACAAATTGGCCATCGATGATATCTCTGAGCTTTGCTACTTCGCTATCTGTCAAATCTTTTACACGAGTATCCGGACTAATTCCAGCCTCAGCTAAGATTTTGGTTGAGCTTGGGCGTCCAATGCCGTAAATATATGTTAATCCGATTTCAATTCTTTTTTCTCTTGGTAAGTCAACACCAGCAATACGTGCCATCCGTTCTTTACACCTCCAAATATTCTCTGATTTAATAATTTCACTTTTATTCTATGTATTTGTGGGGAATATTCTACCGTGAAAGATACGTTCAAAATAAAATATCCCTAGTTAATACCCTTCGGATAATAGGAAAGCGGTGAAATTAATACTATCCCTAAGATATTAACCGGCTACGATTTTTCTTTAGCGGCAGCAACTCCCTGCCACTAAGAAAAAAAGTGCAATGCAATCGCCATGATTCATACATTTTCCAAATTATAATTATAGCGTATTTGCTTTCAAAAAGCAATACCTATTGACTGCAAAAGCAAAAAACATACTAAAAAACTAGATGTGTCATCTTGCTTAGCCTTGTTTCTGTTTGTGTTTTTTGTTTTCGCAAATAATCATAACCTTGCCTTTGCGTTTAATAATTTTGCATTTTTCGCAAATAGGTTTTACCGAAGATCTTACTTTCATTCCAGTATCTCCTTTCTTAACTGGCTACTAAAAGATATATGTCTTACATAATACCGTTTATTTATCTCTCCAAATTATTCTTCCCTTAGTTAAGTCATAAGGCGACATTTCAATCGTTACCGTATCACCCGGAAGAATACGAATATAATTCATTCTAAGTTTTCCGCTAATATGAGCCAAGATGATATGCCCATTTTCAAGTTTCACTTGGAACATAGCATTTGGTAATTTTTCAACTACTACGCCATCGACTTCAATAACATCTTTCTTCGACACTCCTATTCCTCCTTTTCTACATTTTTTCCAGCAATGCCTTGATTTCATTTTGAACATCTGCATTGCTTAATTTGTCATACGATTCTACGACTTGTGCTATCTCATGACTCAACCAATGAGTAGGTTGAATATGTTTGATTTTCTTTTTTTTGGGTTGGTCAATTCTTCTTGTCTTTCCGTCTACCAGATAAACATAATCTTTGGCCAGCTCAATTACCAGAAAATGATTTCCTTTATCTCTACCTGCCTTTGATATCACTAATTGACCAATTTTGATTTCCTGCATATTCTACCTCACATTGTCAACAGTTCATACCCGTTTTCGGTAATCACTAATGTATGCTCATAATGTGCAGATATCGAATGATCCAGGGTAACAATTGTCCAGTCATCATTTAGGATTCTGACCTCAGGACGCCCCATATTCACCATTGGTTCTACTGCTATTACCATTCCGGCTTGAAGCTTCGGACCTCTGCCCTCGCCTCTCGGACGGTAATTCGGGATTTGCGGTTCTTCGTGTAATTCTTTGCCTACACCATGTCCCACTAAATCTCTTACTACGGAAAAACCGTTGGATTCTACATATTGTTGTATGGCTCCGGATATCTGATAGAGGTGATTTCCGGGCTTCACCATTTCCATTCCTTTGAAAAAGCTTTCCTTGGTTACTTCAACCAGCTTTTTGACTTCCGCCGGTGCATTTCCAATGATATGGGTTCTTGCCGCATCACCATGGTAGCCATTTTTATAAGCTCCGATATCAATGCTGACAACATCACCTTCTTTTAAAAAGCGTTTTTTACTTGGAATTCCATGCACCACTTCTTCATTTATCGAAATACAAATGCTGGCCGGATAACCATCATAGTTTAAAAAGGATGGAACCGCTCCAAATTTTCGGATAAATTCTTCCCCAAGTTTATCGAGGTCATAAGTGGACATTCCCACCGCCAATTGGCTTTGTAAATAGAGATGGGTTTCTCCTACTATTTTTCCTGCTTCTCGTAAATACTCGATTTCTTGTGGTGATTTGATATGAATTGCCATAATTAATTTCCTAACTGTTTCTTGATTTCATCTAATATTTCAGAAACTTCCTTGGTTCCGTCTACTTCTTTTAAGACTTCATTCTTGCGATAGTATGCAATTAAAGGTTCTGTTTGGTCGTGATATACTTCCAATCTTTTCAAAACGGTTTCCGGTTCATCATCTTTTCTGAGTGCCAGTTCTCCGTCGCATTTATCACATACGCCTTCTTTTTCCGGCTTTAAATATTCGGTATGGTAAGAAGCTCCGCAGTTTAAGCAGAAACGTCTTCCGCTCATTCTGTCTACAATCACTGCATCCGGAACGTCAATATTTACCGCATATTCAATTTTTCTGCCTTTTTCAGCAAGAATCTTATCTAAGTTTTCAGCTTGCGGAATGGTTCTTGGAAAACCGTCAAAAATAAAGCCTGCTTTTGCATCTTCTTCTTCTAAACGGTCTGCTACCAGTTGGATTACTAATTCATCCGGTACTAAAGCACCTGCATCAATAAATCCCTTTGCCTTTTTTCCTAGCTCAGTACCTTTACTGATATTGGTACGTAAAATATCACCGGTGGAAATATGTGGAATGCCAAAGCTTTCTGCCAATCTTTTCGCTTGGGTTCCTTTTCCTGCACCGGGTGCGCCCAACATAATAATATTCATAAAAACCTCCTCTGTTTATGCCTATTCATGGTCATTGAGGATGAAATACCCGCCTCGTACAAGCTGTACAAGGCAGTATTTTATCGTTTATAAATTATACATTTAAAAAGCCTTTGTAATTTCTGGTGATTAATTGAGACTCAATTTGACCAATGGTTTCTAAGGCAACACCAACTACAATGATTAAGGATGTACCGCCGAATGTGATTTGTACGCCAGTCAATGCACTTAAAATAATTGGTAACACAGAAATCACTGCTAAAATGAAACCGCCAATAAATACCATACGATTTAATACCGTGGTTAAGTATTCCATAGTTGGCTTTCCAGGACGAAGTCCCGGGATGAATCCACCATTTTTCTTCATATTATCCGATACTTCATATGGATTGAAGATAATGGAGGTATAGAAATACGCAAATGCAATTGTTAAAATGAAGTATAACAATGTACCAAAAGGATTTCTATAGTAGTTTAAGAAGTCCAAAACTTTTGCCAGAGCACCGGTCGGTTGAGTGGTAAAGAATCCGGCGATGGTTTGCGGAAATCCTAATAAGGAAGAAGCAAAGATAACCGGAATAACACCAGCCATATTTACTTTTAAAGGAATATATGTGGATTGTCCGCCATATACTTTTCTTCCTTGCATTCTTTTTGCATATTGAACTGCAATTCTTCTTTCACCTAATTGGATTAAGACAACAACGACAATCATTGCCAAAAATACCAATAAAAGTGCCAGAATTGAGAAATATTTTCCTTCTTTGAAAAGGTTAATAATTAAGTTTACACCAGCCGGAAGACCGGAAAGAATGTTGACAGCGATGATAATGGAGATACCATTGCCAATACCTTTTTCATTGATTCTTTCACCAATCCACATCAAAAATGCAGTTCCGGCTACCATTGCAGATACGGATACCAATGCACTGAAAAAGTTCCAATCAATAAACATTCCTTGTGCATTTAGTGTAATCGTAATTGCAATCGCTTGAATTAAAGCTAAAACCATAGTTACATAACGGGTAATCTTTGCAATTTTCTTTCTACCGTCTTCCCCTTCTTTTTGCATTTCTTCCAGTACCGGAATAGCAATGGTCAGAAGGTTCATGATAATAGAGGAGTTAATGTAAGGAATAATACCCAATGCAAATAAAGTCATATTACGAAATGCACCGCCCGAGAACGCATCCAACATGCTGAGCAAACCGGCATTACCTGCAAATACTTGCTGTAATGCAGCGGTGTTGATTCCGGGAATTGGCACATTAGCACCTAAACGAATAACTACAAGCATCATTAATGTAAATAGAATTCGTTTTCTAACATCTTCTACCTTGAATGCTGTTTTCAGTGTATTTAGCACCTTAGATCACCTCAGTCTTTCCGCCGGCAGCTTCTACTTTTTCTACTGCTGACTTACTGAAGGCATTTAATTTCACGGTTAATTTCTTGTTAAGTTCGCCGTTTCCTAATAATTTAACGCCATCTCTTGGGTTCTTTACAATGCCTGCTTCCATCAAAGCTTGAACATCTACAACCGCACCGTTTTCAAAACGATCCAATACATCCACATTGATGCCTACGATGTCTTTACTATTACGATTCACAAAACCACGTTTTGGTAATCTTCTGATTAAAGGCATTTGTCCACCTTCAAAGCCTGGACGAACACCGCCGCCGGATCTGGCGTTTTGACCTTTATGTCCACGTCCGGAAGTTTTACCTTTTCCGGAACTTTCTCCACGACCTTTGCGAATTGAATTTTTTGTTGCACCCTGTGCAGGATTTAATTCTGATAAATTCACAGCTTGCACCTCCTTCTCTATCGAATTATGCTTCCGCTTTTTCTACTTTTACTAAATGTTGAATCTGATGAATCATTCCACGAATGGAACTATTATCTTCTTGCACAACAGTCTTGTGCATTTTATTCAGGCCCAAAGCTTTTGCGGTTGCACGATGCTTTGGAATTGCACCGATGGTCGATTTTACTAAAGTAATTTTAATTTTTGCCATCTGTAACGCCTCCTATCCTAATATCTCGCTAACCGATTTTCCACGAAGTCTGCTGACTTGTTCAGGAGTTTTCAATCCTTTTAACGCTTCAATCGTTGCAGATACCACGTTTGTCTTGTTGTTAGAGCCTTGCGACTTTGTTCTGATGTTACGGATTCCCGCTAACTCAAGAACCGCACGGGCAGGTCCGCCGGCGATAACACCGGTACCTTCCGGAGCTCTCATTAAAAGTACAGATGCACTTCCGAACTTTCCGGTCCAGTTATGTGGAATTGAGCTGTTTTCATCAATTGGTACATTAATTAATTTTTTCTTTGCATCTTGCGCACCTTTACGGATTGCTTCCGGAATTTCTGTGGATTTGCCAATGCCGTATCCGACATGTCCGTTACCGTCGCCAACTACTACTAAAGCAGCAAAACGGAAATTACGACCACCTTTTACTACCTTGGTTACACGGCGAATGGCAACAACTCTTTCCTGAAGATCTAAAGTGCTGGCATCTATCATTTTATTTCTCATATTTGCCTCCTTAGAATTGTAAGCCTGCTTCACGAGCAGCCTCTGCTAATGCTTTGATTTTACCATGGTACTTGTAGCCGCCTCTGTCGAATACAACAACTTCGATGCCTTTGGCTTTTGCTTTTTCTGCAATTGCTTTACCAACAGCTTTGGCAGCTTCCACATCATTGGTCTTATCTAAGCCTACTGTACGAGAGGAGGCGGCAACTAATGTATGCGCTTTGACATCGTCAATGATTTGTGTATAAATATGATTATTGCTACGATAAACGGAAAGTCTTGGCTTCTCAGCAGTGCCTTTCAGTGTTTGACGGAGCTTTTTATGTTTTTTAATCCGGTTCTTCACCTTGGAAATTTTATTTATCATCTTGATTCACTCCTTATCTATTTAGCAGTCTTTCCTTCTTTACGACGGATAACTTCACCAACATATTTAATACCTTTGCCCTTATATGGTTCCGGTAATCTCTTAAATCTAATTTCAGCAGCATATTGTCCAACTTTTTCTTTATCAATTCCACGAATGGTAATGATATTGTTTTCAACGATGGATTCCACACCTTCCGGATCAGTCATTTCTACCGGATGAGAATATCCTAGAGCCAAATCAAGTTTCTTTCCGCTTTTGCTGGCTTTGTAACCAACACCGTTAATTTCCAATTTCTTTTCATAGCCTTCGGTTACACCAACCACCATATTGTTGATTAATGTTCTGGTCAAGCCATGTAAAGATTTCATTTTCTTTAAATCATTCGGACGAGTTACTTTTACTTCCGCACCATCAATTTCGATGTTCATTTCCACCGGAAGTTGTCTTTCTAACTGACCTTTTGGACCTTTTACCGTTAAATGATTGTGCGCCTTTAAGTCAAATGTAACTCCGGCAGGAACGGTAATCGGCATTCTTCCTATTCTAGACATTTCGTCTTCCTCCTTTGGTTTTATTGGGACAGCAAGGAACACCCTCGCTATCATTTCGCCTTTAAAATATTTGTAATCGGGGAAATCCCCTGATATATGATACACCTTACCCCAAATCGGGGAAGGTGATGATATAAAACGTCAATCTTCTTTCTACCAAATGAATGCTAATACTTCGCCGCCTACGTTTTGTTTGCGTGCTTCCTTGTCTGTGATAACACCTTTATTGGTAGAGATAATTGCTGTGCCAAGTCCGCCAAGTACTCTTGGTAATTGGTCTTTGCTTGCGTATACACGAAGACCCGGCTTAGAAATCTTTTTCAATCCGGAGATTACTTTTTCATTTTTGTTTTCTCCGTATTTTAATTCGATTTGGATTTCAGGGAATTTGCCATCCTCTAAAACTTTATATCCTTTTACATATCCTTCATTCACAAGAATGTCAGCGATCGCCAACTTCATTTTGGATGAAGGAACCTTTACATAATCATGTTTTGCAATGTTCGCATTGCGGATTCTTGTAAGCATATCCGCGATTGGATCTGTCATTGTCATAGTCTATTCCTCCTCTCTTTCTTACCAGCTGGCTTTCTTCACGCCCGGGATTTGTCCCTTATATGCTAATTCTCTAAAACATACTCTGCAGATACCAAACTTTTTCAGTACAGCGTGAGGTCTTCCGCAGATTCTGCAACGGGTATAACCTTGAGTAGAAAATCTAGGTTCGCGTTGCTGTTTAATTTTCATTGATTTTTTAGCCATAGCTTCCTCCTATTTTCTAAATGGCATTCCAAATTGCGCTAACAATTCACGGCCTTCTTCATCACTTTGAGCAGTAGTTACAATGATAACATCCATACCACGAACTTTATCTACCTTATCGTATTGAATTTCTGGGAAAATGATTTGCTCTTTAATTCCCAATGCGTAGTTGCCACGGCCATCAAAAGAGTCTGGATTTACGCCACGAAAATCTCTTACACGAGGTAATGCAATTGAAATTAAACGATCTAAGAATTCATACATCTTTTCGCCACGCAAAGTAACTTTGCATCCAATATTCATACCTTCTCTTAATTTAAAAGCAGCGATAGATTTCTTTGCTTTGGTAATCAACGGCTTTTGTCCGGTGATTAAACCAAGTTCTGCAGCTGCATTTTCAAGTGCTTTTGCATTATCTCTTGCATCGCTTACACCCATGTTGATAACGATTTTTTCAATCTTCGGTGCTTGCATTACACTTTTATAATTAAATTTCTTCATTAACTCACTAACAATTTGTTCTTGATATTTTACCTTGAATCGACTCAATGCTCTTACCTCCTCTTATCTTCAATCACATCGCCGGTAGATTTGGCAACACGATATCGAACGTTCTTCATCTTGCCGCCTACTTCTTCTTGGACTACTTTTACTCCAAGCTTGGTTGGCTGACCATTATGAAGATACACCACGTTGGAAACATCAATAAAAGCTTCTTGATGAATAATACCACCTTGACGATTCATTGCATTTGGCTTGGAATGCTTGGTAACTTTACCATAGCCTTCCACTAATACCTTACGGTTTTTGTGGTCAACTTTCAGCACTTTACCTTCTTTGTTTTTATCTTTGCCAGCAATGATTCTTACCATATCATTTACTTTAATCTTCATTTTCATGCCTGTATCCTCCTAAAGAACTTCCGGCGCAAGAGATAAAATCTTCATGTAATTTTTTTCTCTTAGCTCTCTGGCAACTGGTCCAAAAATACGGGTTCCTCTTGGAGTGCCGTCATCTTTTAAAATAACCGCTGCATTTTGGTCAAAACGGATATAAGAACCGTTGCTTCTTCTGGTTTGGTTTGTTGTACGAACAACAACTGCTTTAACTACATCACCTTTTTTTACAACTCCGCCTGGTGTTGCGCTTTTAACGGTTGCAATAATTACATCACCGATTCTCGCATATCTTCTGGTAGATCCACCCATGACGCGAATGCAAAGTAGTTCTTTGGCGCCGGTATTGTCTGCCACCTTTAATCTTGATTCTTGTTGAATCATTTTCCGTACCTCCTATTTCGCATCTATTTTGCTTTTTCGATAATTTCTACTAATCTCCAGTGTTTGTCCTTGGACAACGGTCTGGTTTCCATTACACGAACACGATCTCCGATTTTACACTCGTTGTTCTCGTCATGTGCTTTCAATTTCTTGGTTTGCTTTACAACTTTGCCGTATAACGGATGTTTTACGTTGGTTTCGACCTTTACGGTAATGGTCTTATCCATTTTATCACTCGATACGATACCGACACGAGTTTTTCTCATTTTTCTTTCTTCTGCCATGATCTAATCCTCCTTCGGCCTATGCTTGCTTCTGTTGAGCGGTTAGAACAGTTTGAATTCTGGCAATGTTTCTACGAACTTCTCTAATACGACCGGTATTGTTTAATTGATTGGTCGCATTTTGAAATCTGAGGTTGAACAATTCCTTCTTAGCGCTCACAAGATCTTCATTTAATTCCGTTACGGATTTGTTTAATAATTCTTCCATATATTTTGCTTTCTTCATTCTACTCACCGCCTTCTAAGTCTGCTCTTGACACGACTTTACATTTGATCGGCAACTTATGTGTCGCAAGTCTTAACGCTTCTTTGGCTACGGCTTCATTCACACCGCCAATTTCAAACATGACGCGATCAGGTCGAACAACTGCTACATAGTACTCTACCGAACCTTTACCTTTACCCATACGTGTTTCAGCAGGAGTTGCAGTAATCGGTTTGTCCGGGAAAATCTTAATCCATAATTTACCACCACGGCGCATGTGACGTGTTGCAGCAACACGGGCAGCTTCGATTTGGTTTGCTTTAATCCAGCCCGGCTCTAAAGCAACGATACCAAATTCACCATAGTTGATTTTATTTCCACGAGTAGCTCTACCACGCATTTTCATGCGGAATTGCTTACGATATTTTGTTCTCTTTGGCATTAACATATCTATTTATCGCTCCCTTCGCTCGACGTTTTTACTCTCTCAGGAAGTATTTCGCCTTTATAAATCCAAACTTTGACACCAATTTTGCCATAAGTTGTATTAGCTTCTGCAAATCCATAATCAATGTCTGCTCTTAATGTTTGCAGTGGAATGGTTCCTTCTGCATAGCTTTCGCCACGAGCAATTTCTGCACCGCCAAGACGTCCCGAACAGGTAACTTTGATACCTTTCGCACCGGATTTCATGGTTCTTCCGATAACTTGCTTCATTGCACGACGGAAAGAAATACGGCTTTCCAATTGTTGCGCAACGTTTTCTGCAGTTAAAGTTGCATTTAATTCCGGTTTTTTGATTTCAATAACATTAATCATTACTTGAGAATCTGTTTTCTTCTCCAAATCACTCTTTAATTTTTCGATAGATTCTCCACCTTTACCGATAATGATTCCCGGTTTTGCGGTGTGTATATTAAAGCGTACTCTCTTTGATGCTCTTTCAATTTCGATATTGGAAATTCCAGCACTGTATAAACGCTTCTTCAGGTATTCTCTCAGCTTATAGTCTTCAACCAAGTAATCGGCATATTCTTTCTCGGCATACCATTTAGAATCCCAATCTTTAATAATACCGACTCGTAAGCCATGAGGATTTACTTTTTGACCCATGCTTAACCTCCTTATTTGTCTTTCATCTCGTTCAACACAATTGTAATGTGACTTGTTTTCTTTTCAATTCGAAATGCTCTGCCTTGCGCTCTTGGACGGATTCTTTTCATAATCGGTCCTTGATTAGCGTATGCTTCTTCAATATAAAGACGATTTACGTCTAAACCATTATTATTTTCTGCATTGGCAACCGCAGAACGTAAGAGCTTGCTGATTACTTCCGCACCGTATCTCGAATTGTATGCTAAAATACCAAGTGCTTGTCCTACTTTCTTTCCGCGAATTGCTTTTAATACAAAATTAGCTTTCGTTGGAGAAACACGAGCGAACGAAACTTTAGCTCTAGGTCTGGTATCCTTGACGCTGTTTCTTTCTTTCTTAATCTGACTTCTATGTCCTTTAGCCATTTAAACGATCCTCCTTCGCTATTATCTTTTTCCTTTTTTCTCTGATTTGATATGGCCTTTGTAAGTTCTGGTCAAGGAGAATTCTCCTAATTTATGACCAACCATGTCCTCACTGATATATACCGGAATGTGCTTACGACCATCATATACTGCGATGGTAAGACCAACCATTTCCGGAAAAATTGTGGAACGTCTGGACCATGTTTTAATTACTTGTTTATTTCCGCTTGCTTTTGCTTCGTCCACTTTCTTCATTAAGTGTTCATCGGCAAAAGGCCCTTTTTTTAACGAACGTGCCATTATTTTATCCTCCTATGCCTATTTGTTCTTACTACGAGCGTGAACAATATACTTTGTGGAATTCTTCTTTTTCTTTCTTGTCTTGAGACCAAGTGCAGGTTTACCCCAAGGAGTCTTAGGATTCTTAAGACCGATTGGTGTTGTACCTTCACCACCACCATGTGGGTGATCATTAGGGTTCATTACAGAACCACGAACGGTTGGGCGGATACCCATGTGTCTCTTACGACCTGCTTTACCTACATTTACTAATTCGTGTTCCGTGTTTCCAACTTGTCCGATAGTAGCACGGCAAAGGATTGGCAACATTCTCATTTCACCGGATGGTAAACGAAGGGTTGCGTATTTTCCTTCTTTTGCCATAAGTTGTGCAACCATACCTGCGGAACGAACTAATTGTCCGCCTTTACCAGGTTTC
The DNA here is from genome assembly GCA_030535295.1 of Eubacteriales bacterium. Classification (GTDB taxonomy): domain Bacteria; phylum Bacillota; class Clostridia; order Lachnospirales; family Vallitaleaceae; genus W11650. Next base: position 19,890 of record JAUMXK010000005.1, read on the forward strand.
ATTTCTACATTGTGGATGTTGGAACCTACCGGAATGTTTGCCATTGGCAACGCATTACCAACTTTTACTTCCGCATTTTCTCCACTCATAAGAACATCGCCGACTTTCAAACCAACCGGTGCCAAGATGTATCTCTTTTCGCCATCTTGGTAGTTAAGAAGGGCAATGAATGCGGTACGGTTTGGATCGTACTCGATTGCCGCTACTTTTGCAGGCATATTGTCTTTGTTTCTCTTAAAATCAATAATTCTATATTTAATCTTGTGTCCACCACCACGGTGTCTTACAGTGATTTTACCTTGGTTATTTCTTCCAGAGTTTTTCTTCAAGCTGATAACCAGTGATTTTTCCGGTTTCTTCTTGGTCAAGCCATCAAAAGACTCAACAGTCATATGTCTTCTGGAAGGAGTATATGGGCGATATGATTTCATATTAATGCTCCTTTCATTTATCCCATTCACACATTAAGTGCCGTCAATTACATTCCCTCAAAAAATTCGATTTCCTTGCTATCCGCTGTCAATGTAACAATCGCTTTCTTGGTTCTGGCAGTTCTACCTTTGGTTACACCACGTCTTTTTTCTTTTCCGTCATAGTTCATGGTGTTTACCTTTTCTACTTTTGTTCCAGGGAACATTTTTTCAACTGCTCTTTTGATTTGAGTCTTATCGGATTCCGGATGAACAAAGAATGTATATTTCTTTTCCGCCATCATTTCCATTGATTTTTCTGTAACTACCGGACGAAGTAGTACATCATAATATTGAACACTTGCCATTACGCATACACCTCCTCAAGAGTCTTTACAGCGTCTTTGGTGATAACGCATTTTTCAAACTTCAACAAATCATAGATGTTGATGTTGTTTACAGGAATTGTTCTGGTATTTGGGATATTTCTTGCAGAAAGCATTACATTGTTGTCAACGCCGCCTAATACAAAAAGTCCTTTTGCCAAATCTAAGGCATTTAATACAGAAACCATATTCTTGGTTTTGATTTCACCAAATTCTAATTTATCTAAAACAATTAAATTACCATTTCTTACTTTTTCAGACAAAGCAACTTTAAGTGCCAATTGTCTTTCTTTTTTATTCAAACGTTTGGAGTAGTCACGTGGTTTCGGAGCAAACACAACACCACCGCCGGTCCATTGTGGAGCACGGATAGAACCTTGTCTTGCACGACCTGTACCTTTTTGACGCCATGGTTTGATACCACCGCCTCGTACTTCTCCTCTGGTTAAAGCTGATTGAGTTCCTTGACGGCTGTTTGCCAATTGGGTGACTACCGCACGATAAACAACATGGTCATTGGCTTCCAAGCCGAACACGCTATCATTTAATTCGATTTCCTCAACTTGCTTTCCTTGCATATTTAATACTGCTAATTTAGCCATTTTCGTTCCTCCTTCCCACTAAGCCTTCTTTACAGCGTTTCTTACCGTAACAACTGTTTTCTTTGCTCCGGGAACTGCGCCTTTAATCAATAATAAGTTGTTTTCAGCATCCACACGAACAACTTCCAAATTTTGTACTGTAATTTGTACAGAACCCATGTGTCCAGGTAATTTCTTACCTTTAAATACTTTTCCTGGGAAGGATGCATTACCCATCGAACCTGCATAGCGATGATACTTGGAACCGTGAGACATAGGTCCTCTGTGTTGGTTGTGACGTTTGATAGCGCCTTGGTAACCCTTACCTTTAGAGCGTCCTGTCACATCCACGTAATCACCGGCTGCAAAGCTTTCTACTGTAACCATTTGTCCGATTTCGTAGTTTTCCGCATCATTTAAGCGAAACTCTTTCAAAAATCTTTGGGCAGGTACATTCGCTTTTTCAAAATGTCCTTTTGCAGGCTTGTTCACATTCTTGGTTTTTTCTTCAAAACCTAATTGCACTGCACTGTATCCGTCATTTTCAACGGTTTTCACTTGTACTACCGGACATGGACCGGCTTGAAGTACAGTTACCGGAACGATAGTTCCGTCTTCGGTAAAGATTTGAGTCATACCGATTTTTCTAGCAATAATTGCTTTCTTCATTTTTTTCCTCCTGTTTTTCTACAGCGGAACGGTTTCCCGTTCATACTAGACAAAGGATTTTCCCAAAGTCTATTTTGTAAACCGCTTATTTTGCATTAACTTTGATATCTACACCAGCCGGTAACTCTAATTTCATCAGAGCGTCCACGGTCTTGGCTGTTGGCATTAAAATATCGATCAAGCGCTTGTGGGTTCTTCTTTCAAATTGTTCTCTGGAATCCTTATACTTGTGAACCGCACGAAGGATTGTAACTACTTCCTTCTTTGTCGGTAACGGAATCGGACCGCTTACCTTTGCACCTGTCTTTTTTGCAGTCTCAATAATTCTGAGTGCTGATTGATCAATTAATTCATGATCATAAGCTTTTAAACTGATTCTGATTTTTTCCTTAGCCATAAAAAAAGCCGCCTCCTTTTCGTACTGTTTTACATTGGTACGACAAGTGGTGACTGTACATCTTGCCGAGTGTTTCATATCTTCAAACACTCTTAAACTGTATGTTTCCTTGTACAGTGATCTTGTCGTCTGTTTCGTGAACTAGACTCGCTCTGTCGGAAAACCTGATACTTTCTTCAGCAACCTCCGACTTCACAGCTCTTATCACAACCTCGTTATTATATACCAACAGAAATCAAAATACAAGGTTTTTTTTTATTTTTTTTGTATTCAGATTTTTTTCTACATATTGCACAAATTTATTCTACATTTTTGACAGTGTTTGCAAAAAACGTGCAGGATTTAGTTCAAATCCCGCAGCCATGCAATTGCCAAATCCAGCCATGGTTGGCATCTCTTTTCAATTCCCCGCCCGTTGTTTACCGTCATGGTTTCTTCGTCGGCCAAAGCCAGAGCGTGATCTCCGATGGAAAAAAGGTGTTGCTCCACCGATACGCCGTGCTCGATCAAAGCCGAGGTAAAGAGAATACTGTTTTGTACCGGTACGGCCGGGTCGGTTATGGTATGCCAGGCAAAGGTCGGTGGCACATCTGCCGATACTTGCTTTTCCAGGCTGACGAGCTCTCTCATTTCCGGGCTGTCTTTTTTTCCTAGAAGGTTTTTAAAGCTGTTTTCATGGCGATACTTTCCGGAGGAAATGACCGGATATGACAGAAGCAAGCCGTTCGGCTTGATTTGGCAACCGGACAGTCCCAATTCTTTCCACAGCCATTCTTGATTCCAGAAAACTGCCAAACTGGCCGCCAGGTGGCCACCTGCCGAGAATCCCGCAACGACAATTTTATTTTCATCTATCGCCCATTCTTTGGCGTGCTCACGCAGATAGGCTACGCTAAAGGCCAGCTCTATCAGGGATTGCGGAAACTCTGCCGGGGTAATGCTATATCTGAGAACGGCAGCATGAAAGCCCGCCGCCAGAAAGCGAACGGCCACACCTTCCGCTTCCCGTCTGCTTACTTCTCCGTAGCCACCGCCGGGAATTACCAATACCAGGGGGCGTTTGCGATTCGGGTCAATTTCATCGTAATTATCCAGCAAATAAGGATATAGCTTTGCTTCTGTTCCTTGCGGTAATGCAACCGGGATTTCAAAGTGTTTCATGTTGACTCCTTTCAGATTCTAAATGGGACTATATAATAGGAAGAAACTCATTCTCTTTTTCTTCCCAATGGTTGATATCCTGCAAGAGAAATCTCTCGCCATCGATCTTCGGGAAGGTATTGGTTTTGATGATTTTGTTGTTGGCAAAGATCAATCTTTCCATGTTTTTGGCTTTGAGTAGCCTGTCATCAAAGGCATAGAAGGTGTTTTCCGTGATTTCCATGCTGCCATGATACTTTCTTTCCACGGTCTTGCGGGCACTCGGCGATACTTGAATCGGCGCCGCTCCCCATACCGGAACATAGCTACAATCCTTAAATACATTATGATGAATGCGAATCTCTTTGGTCGCGCCGGATTCAAACCAGTCCTTCGAGTCGCCTTCGATTAATATGGCCGCACCGGCGCTGGCAAAGGTATTGCCCACCACTTCTACCTTTCCGGCAGTGGTAAGCAGAACGCCTCTGGCCCGATTGTTTTGAAAAAGGCAATTTTCAATGCGTACATCCGGCACATATTCGATATTTTCGGCCACATCCCCTTCTTTGACCCCGGATAGCGCTTCTTTTAGCCGAATATAGGTATAGTCCTTATTCAAAATACGGATTTCTTCTATGACCGTATCGCCATAGGAAAGCATGGTGTCGGAGTCCGAAAAAGAGAGTCTTTCGCCTGCCTTACCAAGTCTTACTCCTTTTTGCTGATGATGCACCAGCTTGGTCACAAGTTCCGTCGGACTGAGAATCTTTTCCACCCTTTGATAGATGCCATGAACATTGACGGCATCATCCATTTGGTTTTCGAAAAAGCAGCCTTTGACTTCGATTTTGCCCCTGCAATACACAAAGTGCGTCGCATCTGCTCCCATACTGAAGATACTGCCCGCAGACGGACTGACTTTAACCCGATTGACTGTGATATCCTCGCTAAATTGAGCAATCACACCCATTCCCAGGCCATGACACAGCCAAAGATCACTCAATACCAGCTTCTTGCTGTCTTCAATATAAATCACCGGATAATTACGGCGATGATGTCTTAGGACAATGCGGTTTCCGGCTTTGATTTCTTCCGAAAAGCTACCGCCACTGACGGCTCTTGCCTCTACCAGCCCATCTCCCACTGCATTCCATTTGATTTTCAGTTCACAGCCTTCGGCATTGAAAAAGCAATCGCCGCCTCTTTGATAAACCGGCGCTTTGCGCTCTCCATCCATTTCCAATCAGTGCCAAATCCCGTATTCAAAGTTTTCTCCCCGGAAAAAGATATCCCCATCTTCCACTTTATAGGAATACAGCGAAGAGTCGATTCCCAGAAGCAGCTTATCCGCCGCCGCTTCCACCACACGGCCCTCCGAATACCCCGGCACCGCATAATCTATGGTAATGCCTCGAATCTCTACATTCTCACATTCTTTGATATGAAAAGGAATGATATCGGTATGAAAGAGAAATGTGGTGTCCTGCCCTTCGATTTGCAGATTTTGAAAGCCCTCCAAAGAAAACGCCACTCTCTTAATGGTATCTTCATCATGATTGGGTACATATAGGAGCTTTTCAAAAGCATAGTCCGGGTAAAAATGATATTCTCCCGGCTCAAAGACAAGCCGGAGTCCTTCTTTTTTCCTCCATGCTTTCCAAGAGTTTTCTAAGCGGGTAAGTATTATCTGTTTTTTCATTCGGCAGGAGTCCAAACTCTCTCACATCTATTCTTTTCATGTTTCCCTCATTTCCGATTTACTATGCTATCCATTTTATTGTACTTTGTATGCCTCATCTGCCAAATCCTTTGGTTTTACCGCATTGGATGCTTTCGGGCTTCCGACTGTTTTTTCATATTCTGTATTATTTTACTTTGGCAAAGCGTATTTGTAAATACTCTTATTGGACTATAAATTCCGCTTTTTCTCCATAACTTCGCAAAAATCGGTCTACCTGAGTATCCAAACCGGCTTTGGCTTCTCCGCTCATATTTTCGGTTTTCAGCTCACTGATTTCACGGATTTCCTGGATTTTCAATTCCTCATCTACCTTTTGGAAGAGATATGCACGATAAATATTGGCATCTTCCACTTCCAGCCATTCGTAGGTCAGCGGCTCCTTTGCCTTGGTAATGCGAATGTGTGAAAAAGGATAATTGACTTTCACAAACAGATAGGCCAACTTGCCTTTGCTATACGGCTTGGAAACGGAATACAATTCCGCATTCTCTCCCTTGAAATGGGTGTCCCAACTGTCCGAATGCTCTTTTATCAGCCGCTCTCTTTGGGTCTTAGAAGCCTTGAGGACCTCCTCAAAGCTGACCCCCTTGGGGCTTTTGCCAATTTCCATAATCCATTGAGAAAAGGTTGGTCTTAGCGCCGTCAATGACAGCAAATGCTTTTTGGCGGTATCGGTCAGCGGCAATTTCTCAATATCTGCCATGACCGGTTTGTCCACTTCAATTCCCTGAAAAGCACAGGCCTCAACCTCTTCCACCATTTGCTCCATTCGTTCTTTATCCTGCAAGGAAAAATGCTCCGGCTCCTCCGGGTCTTGGCCGTTTACCAGATAGGCATCCACACTTAGTCTGTCTATTTCGATTTTATCATAATAGCGGGAGTTCTTATATTGTCCGTTTTTAAAATAATCCACCCGGAATCTTTGCAAGACTAGCCCCTTGCCCAGTTTAACCTTGTAGGCCTTTCCATCGGCCGGAATATTGATTCCGATGCCGCCATTGCCCACCTCTCCCATATAAAGGTCAAAGGCGATTTCTTTGCCCTGCCAGTTTACGGTATGTTTGATTTTGTGTCCTGAATCCGGATTCAGCCGAACCGTCCCCTGGTCCAGACCATTCATTTTATCCGGCATAAATGCGATGCCATTCTCCAGCATAGCCGGATGGACTTCCACCACTTGCTCCTCTTCTTCCAGCAGGACTTGCACTTCCTCGTTGCCATCTTCCTTCCCACGCATTTCCTCCACCACAAAATAATCTGAATAGCTTTCATATAGCAAATTCGGATTTTTTTCACCTGTGCTGCAAGCACTGAAAATCAATGCCAATAGCGATAACAATACTATCATTTTCTTTTTCATAGCGTCCTCCTATCTATTCCGAATGCTCCGAATGAACCGGAATCGGAATCGGTTCCCAATGGGAATATTGGTTGTTCGATTGAAAATCGGACAAAGCTTATGTGAAACTTATATTTTTATTATACACCTTGGGGGAAGAAAAATCGAGTAGGAGGGGGATTTGAATAATCCCCCGACCTCTCACACCACCGTGCGTACCGTTCGGTACACGGCGGTTCCTTAGTTTTCACATACTTGCAGATAATAGCCGACTAAGGATGTATATCCTAGTTTGGCTATTTCTTTGTGCAAGTCTGTGATGGTGTTGTTGTTTTCAGTAATCCTTGTATGGTCGAACACTTCTGCATATTCTTTCTGTTCCGCAGATACCTTTTGCAGATAGTCTTCTATATGAAGTTGTCTGTTCTTAAATCCATCTTTGGTTACATTCATTTACTAACACCTCCCAAAGTTCAGTCCTTCGCCGATGTCTTTACCCATCGGTTTACTATGACCTCTGCTGACTTCTCACCATTCGTTGTTACTAACGGATTTCGTACTCTATTTCCATCCGCTGATGAGACCTCCCTTGGTACCACACGTTTCTTTCTCTCCATCTATCTGCCACATTTACTATAGTTAATTCCGAGTAGTTATTGGACTTCAGTTTGTTGGGCAACCTTATCCTTAACTATAGCCTGATGTGATTTCTGTTCGTCAGACCGGAGATTTGCCATCCGACTTCCTTCCGATTCCACCTCACGATGGACACCCTTGTCTTTGGCTATATCCTTCCCACTACTAGGGCGGATTTAGGACTTTCACCCATTAGAAACGTGCGCCGCAAGGCGCACAGATAGGGGTTCCAAAGGGTTCCCCTTTGGAACCCGACTTTGCTTACAAAGTGTAGTGTGTTATATCTGCTGTCACGACTGGCAGGAAAGCAGACAGAATTTTGCAGATTGGGATTGGCAAAAATCTGGACAGTCTCGGAAATGGCAGCAGATATCTGGTTATAACTGGAATAATCTATTTATCTCTTGATCAATATGCTGTTCATAATCATCAAATTGACCTTTGTCATACAGTGATTTACTATCATAACAGTCTATCAGTTTAAACGGAACTCCATAATCACTTGCTTTACGTGCATTGGAAGAAAGGGCATTGTATTCAAGTTTTAGAAGAAGTAACCCCAAGCCAGCCACATTTTCCATAGCGATGTTCTCTGATTTCGAAATTTGATATCGGAAGAATACATCAAAAAGGCCAAGATACTTTACTAAATGATATTTAAAGACATTGTAAACAAAGTCAGCTACTTGCCGCATTGCTTCATCCTTTGTTTTTTGGTTATCTTTCCGCCCGACATAATATTGTACCATTGAAAGAAAACCACCCGAAAGATATGAACTCAATAGACTTGTTATCAATGAGTACTGATTCTGCCCCACTCGTCTTTCAATAAGCTTTCTAAGTTTTTCTTCGCGTACAACCGGCAAGATAATATCCATAATGGATTGAAATCCGGGCCAATATAGTTTTTTTGCATTGCTACTTGCCAATGTTATTGAAACACGTTTAATATCTTCAATAGTCTGCCGTGGCACAATTGAAATATAACGGTATAGTATTAGTTTATCTTTTGGCCCAACAACCCGGAAACAATTAAATACATCTGTTGGGATTTCAGACGCAGCAATCTGAGCTTGGATATTTTCTTTATCCTGGCGTTCAACTTCAGATAGATATTTATCTTTTGTTATCTGATAATCAACATCTGTTTTCGGGAAAGTAATATCATAGTTTTTATGTTCGAGTATTTCAGGTTGTCCATTCACAATTTCTTCAAAATTATTATTTAAATCTATAACTCTTCCAGAATAGTGTTGATAAAACCTACCTGCACGACCAGCTATATTTTTAGCATCAAATTGCCGTAGAGGTTTTATACCCTTTTTGTTTGATGTAATAATTATGTTTTTTGCTGAAGTATTTACGCCTTCAGTAATAGTAGTAGTCGAAAAGAGGCATAGTAACGCCCCTTCGTTAAATAAATTTATAATTTCTTTTTGAATGTATTTAGGGATGAGGCTGTGGTGGATACCTATTCGGCCTTTCAATGCTTTTAATACAATCCAATCATTGCCAAATGTGCGTTCCAAATGATCTAAAAATATTTCATAAATAGAACTTTCTATCCCTGAATAAGTCTCTTGAAAAGAAGAAATCAGCAGTTGATCCCTTAATAAAGTTCTGGCATACATTTCTGTATCGGCTCTTCTACCACAATAAATAATCGTATTTTCTTTAGGTGTGCTTAACGCTTTAATTATATTGGCAATTTTCTGCCCTTTACTTATAGAACCAATTTCTAATGGGATTTCATCTATATGATATTGACGTTTGTTTTTTACTGTTGTGTATTCCTTTGAAACAATTTCAAATTGATTATAACGTAAAAAAGAAAAACCATTATCTTCCGCAAAATTATTAAATGATTTATGTTGTCGTGTATCAAATTGGGGAAGAGCCATATATGGTCCAGCTAATAGCATATTGCGTGTTAATTTACAGATAAATTCCAATGCTAAGCGGTACGCAGTATCGCGTTCGTTTTCGCCAGATGTTTCTGAATCAAGAATAAAACTGTTATCAATTTTGTAAATCTCATCAATAAAGGAGAAATCAAAGTGAAGGTGTTGATGCGAATCCATAAACGATAAGAACCGTTCTGGCGTAAAAATAAAGATGTTTCTTTCAGAAAGGCTAAATTCTTCTTCACTTAGGGAATGAATCTTATATGATTGAAATGCCTCCATCTTGCATAAGCGGGCATAATTTTCGGACAATAGGCTAATCGCCGGAAAAATCAAAAGCACATTCTGATACTGCATATTTTGTATAGTTTCATATACCAAAAAGGTCTTTCCAAAAGAAGTGGGTGCAGTCAAAACAAAACGATTTTGTTGCCCGATTTTAAAACTGTCAAGAACTTTTTTTTGATACCGATGTAATTTGCTATTACCTCTAACAAGGCTGGCATCATGAAACAGAGCACTGATAGTAAGTATTTTGAAATTTTCATCAGATATACGACAATCTGTAAACTTATCTTTAAATAAGTCAAAATATTGTGGGATTCCCGCTTCATTAGCCAAAAATAATAGGAAATTCATATCTGCTTCAGAGATAGACTCATTTTTTATAAAATCAAAAAAGCCACATACTTCTTTTGCAAAAGTTGCCGCATCTGAATTCTTTTTGTATGAATAATAAGCTCCAATTATATCAGCGGTTCTCGCAAGTCTATCCATTTTATCACATTCTCCTTGATTTGTTTAACTTCCGATAGTGGTAAAAAAATAAAAAATAATCGGTAATCAAACGAAGCGGGTATAGTAATATTAAGCCGTGTATATTCTAAAGCAATATGCTCAATACACTTTTTTATACTCTGATGATATTGTTCAGTGCAGTTTTTTTGATAAGCAATAAATATAGGGTATATTAACCGAATGCCTCTGCGCTTTATTTCTTGTGACAGATTAATATCTGGCTTTTCTTCCCACGAATTTAACAAGTTTTCAAGTTGTTTATTGTGTGTTGAAATATGAAGGTGCTCATTTATGATTGCAAGTAAATTTCGATTCAAATATCCATCAGAAAGTGAAGTATTTAATTTTTCTATCACGGGAGTTATTGCCCTTTTATACTGCGTATAAAATTTTGCTTCTCCAAACCATAAGTCAATATTTCCTTCTCTTTCCATTAAATGAAAAGCATCAAAACCTTTAGCCTCACTATTTTCAATAGGAGAATAAAAATATCCTCGTGCTACAAGAACACTAGTATCAAAAAACACACGCAAGATTAAATCCAAAAGCACTTCGCCATAAAAACCATACTTTAGCTTGGTATCCTCAGATGCTTCTGGGTTATAACGAATACGACTAAGAATAGCTTTTCGCTGTTCACGCTCTAAAGCAGTGTAATCTATTTCATATTCGTTGATTGCAAATTCCACAATACCATCATAGATAATCTTGGAAATTTCTTGAGGATTAGAATTGTTGAAACAAAAATCATTTTGGGAAGAAAGGCATGATTTAACTAAGTCACTTTCTTGATGTGGCAATTCGTATTCAAATAAAATTGCATTATGTATAGTATTTTTTAGCACATCTCTCACGGCTTATCCCTCCGAGGCTAATTTCCTGAATTAAACTCCACGAGCTTCTCCCAATCAATACTACCATCCTCAGAGCAAAACTCTTGGGTAAACTCGCGAACGAGCCGATTGGAAGCTTTCTGATAAGAAGCATCGAATTCTTCCACATATTTCTCTGGAAGCTTATCCATGAAACGGATTAGCTTTATGTAGAATTCATCATCTCCGGTCAACTCCATCCAGAAATCCTTACCTGCCAATTCCTTATAAAATTTAGGTAGCCCACGGCTGGAAAGTTTCTTCTTTCCGTAACCATAACCTACAATTGGAACAAAGCGTTTTTTTGCCTGCTGTGCCAACTTACTTGCCGCCATAAAATTCTGTTCCTGCTTTTTACGGCTGTCCGCATTGAATACGCTTGTACCAGATTTTACAGCGATGGCATAAATAGTATTGTCCCGCTCTACCATAATATCAACACCTTCTGCTAATGCTTTCTGTCCTTGCGCAGCGGCTGTAGCAATAGGTTCAAAGAAAACATTTCCAAATATTGTTTCTTCAGATGATGAGACAAAGGCAGCAAGAATTGCATCAATAATCTGTGCAGCCCCGTTCATAGCCTTAGCTCGGAACAGGTACGGGTTCTTGCGCTTAATAACTTTTTTGATATTGAGCTTGTTAATATTGCTAATTAAGCTTGTGTAAAAATTATCCAATGCAGTTGCAATCGCTTCTACGATAGTTTCTTCATTGTAATTGCTATTTATTGGCATAACAGCTTCCTCCTATTTCAATAGCTTGTTTCAGTTTTTGATGGATGTCTGTCCCTCTAAACCGTTTTGTACGGATTTCAGCGGATTGATCAGCAACAGAAAGTACAGCATTTCCCAATGCCAATGCCAGCCCAACCGGTACAGCATTGCCTATTTGCCTGTACTTTGCAACGCTTGTCCCCATGAACTGCCAATCATCAGGAAACTGCTGGATACGGGCATATTCCCCAATACTCAAAGGTCTGTCTTGGGTCGGATGGCACATCATAGTTGCTTTTTGTACCGGCGAGGTCACTAAAGTTGGTGAAGGCTGGCTATAAGATAATCTCCGATAAAATCCAGCTTTCCCTCCGCTAGAGCCATAGGCTCCGCCCATAGCTTCTTTCCGAATATCTTCCGGTAGGTCACGCCAATTTCCACCTTCCGGGACAAGACGGAGATATGCAAGGCGATCCTTACTAAAGGCAGCACATTCCCCACCATTATTTTCCAAATCCCGGATGGTATCATTCAAAGTACGCCAGCGGTATAGCGAGTCTTGGTGCATCTGGAAGTGTGTTGGGAATGGTAAGAAAATATTTTCATTGTCCCGGCTTCCAATCAGCACAAACCGTTCCCGGAATTGAGGCACGCCATAATTGATGGCATCTAAAATCCCATACACCGTTTTATATCCTAATTTATCAAATTCAGAGAGGATGACATCTAATACATTTCCCAAATGCTGTTCAGGTTCGTTTTTATCACGCTCCTCAAGAGGCATATGCTTTAACGGGGCAGACATAATCCCTTTTACATTTTCCATAATGAAAAAACGGGGACGGATATAGTCAATCATTCGGATAAAATCCATAAACAAGCTCCCCCTTGGATCGTTAATCCCCAGCCGCTTACCGGCAGTAGAAAATGGCTGGCAGGGTGGACCACCACAAATCAGAAAAGGCTCTCCCTGTGTCAATCCAGTCTGTTCCAACAAATCTGCTTCATTGATTTCACGGATGTCACCTCCCAAAGCCCTATGTCCATTTGCACGCATAGTTGCGACACAAGCAGGGTCAAAGTCCTGTCCAATTACAATATTAAGGCCAGCTTTTGAAAGACCAATATCTAGCCCCATTGCCCCGGAAAACAGGGAAATTACATCCCGATTTAAAGCATCATCTTTAAAGCGTAATAAATTCATGCATATCCTCCCATTAAACCTTTTCTCCATCTGGAAGGACAAAATAGCGTTCAAAAGAAAACCCCACTGTTTCTGCCAGATATTCTAAATCAGAGATTGCAAAACTCTCTCGTTTCATTTTTGAGTTGAAATTCTGAGGGGTAGTTCCCATACGCTTTGCCAATTCTACAACACTGATATTGCAGCGTACACAAAGCACTTTGATCTGTTCTGATATTGTCATAAGGGTACTCCTTTTATTTTATCATTACATATGTTGAAAATATAAAGTAATTATTTTATGTTTTCAACATAGTCCCTCTTGCTATCTATCATAACATCAAATTGACTCATCTGCAATTTAAAAATCAATTCTTCGACGGCTTGCACACATTCTTCTTTATGTTTTTGTAACTACTGACCCCAAAAGTGTATGTAACCCAGTCCATAGCAATTAACTTGAAATCATTTTCCTGGTCACGGGCCATATTGTACTCGATTTTTTGATCCAATATTCTTGGTTATGACCCAGCTTTTGTTTCTTGAACTTCCAGTTATAGCTGTGAAAGAACTCGATATCGCAAAAGATGACAATCCTGTGTTTTGTTATAGCTAACCACCTCTCCACACTTTTCCAAAAAGAATAATTATAAATTTTCACATTTCATTTTATCATAGTTTGTTTTTTAAATGAATTATGATTTTTTATGAAAAATATAAATATTTTTTGGTCATTATTTATATTTTTCTTTATTTTACTTTCAAAAATAGAGAATAACAAAAGAGCTACACCATCAGCACCAATAAGTTCGGCCTATTCCGGAATGGTGATATCTTATTGAATTGTAAAAATAAAAAAGCAGGATAGATTGGTTCTTATCCCGCTTTGGCATTTGTGTGTAATTTTTCGCAAAACTCCTACAACGAAAGTATCTCTTCTTCCGTTAAATCCGTATATTTCATAATAATTTCCACCGGAAAGGCATCTTGGCGCATCTTTCGGGCAATTGCACGGCTTCGTTCCTTCTTCCCTTCCAGTTTGCCTTCCAGTTTACCCTCCAGCTTTCCTTTACTCCGTCCACGACGTTCTCCAATTGCAATTCCTTCTTGTCTTCCACGTCTTTCTAATCTATCTACAATCGTCTCCATGGCACTTCCTCCTGTCTGTTTGACTAAATCCATGATTTCTTCATCCTCCATATCTTGTCTGGTCGCACTGATATAGGTGATGGTTTTCTCTATGTATTCTAGGAACATATCCTGTTCCAGCCGTCCCAATACTTTGAATATTTCCAGGGTTTCTTTTTCAAAAACCAGTTTTTCTTTTTGATAAATAGTCCTAATAACCCGCAATCTCTTCCGGCAAATAAGACTGCAAAAAATCGACAATGACTTCTTTCTTGCCCATATTTTCCTTAAAAAAGGAATCATGCGGCTGATGAAGGGATTGTTTTCTCTTTTTGGCATTCCTTTTGTTGTTCTTGGCAGAGTCTTGCCCTGCACCTTTACCTTTGCTTTTCTCCATCTCTCCTCCTTTATTATAAAGAATTTTCTGCTTTTTGGCTAGTAAAAATTGGGACTTCCATTTCTTTCCCTTTTTTATTCTACAAAAAACATTTCCAAAAGTCGTCCTTTTTTAGAGGAATTTCACAAAGTTTTTATTAATTTTTTTAATCTTTGTATAAACTTTTTAATGCAACTCCTTTTTTCACTCATGCTTTGCTTCATTGAATATTTTTTGTTGGTTTTTAATAAGTCGGTTTATTGCTTTTATTTATTAAATCAGTGTACACTGATTTGTTGCAAAAAGTCGCAAAAAAGGCTGTTGCAAAACGATAGCAAAATCGTTTCCACAACAGCCTCTTCCTCTCCCTCTTTTTATTCTTATCTTTTTATAGTTTTCTTCTTATCCATTTCCTATTCTATTTATTTTTTTCGGCCATTTCTATCTTCTTTTCTTGATCCAGACTCCCATTCCGCTGATGCCCACACCAAAGAGCCAGAATAATGCAAATGGTGCACCTGCTGTCTTTGGCAAAACTCCTTTTGGTACTTCCGACTCTGTAATCGTTTCGTCTTTGGTATCCTTTAGAGCGGTGTCACCTTTGGCATCCGTTGTAGGAGCATTGTCTGTCTTGCCGTCAGTATCCGTCTTGCTGTCCGTCTTGTCTTCCGGCTTGCCATCCGTCTTGTCCTTCTCCCCTTTGGAAGAATCTTTGGAGTCTGTACTTTCTTTCGACTTATCCCTTTCTTCTTCGGATTTGTCGTCTTTCTTTTTATCGTCTTCCTTCGGATCCCCTTGTGGTATAGTTTCGTCTTCCACCTCCTGTTCCGGAATATATGGAAGCAGAACCTCCGGTGCGGTAGTTGCTTGATCTGTATAAATTGCCTGAATCTCCACTTCTTCGGCCGGCATCACAAAGCTTGCCTTTCCTAGCGGAAAACCATCGGTATTCAGCGCAACGCTACCTTTGATAATTTTCCATTCTTTAAATGTTTTGCCTACGGGAGCAGGATTCGCCTCTATTTCGACCAAACTGCCATCTTGAGATTCCGTGACCTCCACATCATCTATTTTCGCCTTACCGTCAATCACCCTGATGGTATATTTCGGATTTTCCGGTTTTGTCCCCTCATAAACCGCCTTGATTTTTACATTTTGTGCCGGCATTATAAAGCTGCGTTCGGTTCTTCCGCTACCATAAAGTTCGAAGTCGCCCTCCAAAATTTGCCACATTTTAAACGGCTTATCTCCCCAATAAGGCTGTGCTTCTAGGGTAAGCGGTGTTCCCTCTTGAGCCGTCATGAGTTCTATTCCTAAATAATATGCAAAACCATTTTCCACTTCCAGCTTATATCTTGGGATATCACCTTCATTTTTCACTCTGTAGATTGCCCTGAGTTCAATGTCCTCCTCCGGCATCACAAACTCAAAATATTCAGACTGAATGGATACCCCAAAAAAGCTATCTTCCGTTCCTTTTACCACTTCCCATTTGACAAACACATGGGTCGCAGGATCATATTCTGCCTTTATCCCCAGCAGAGCGTACTTCTTTGCAGTCGTTACTTCTTTGCCGGATATCACATCATTCGCTTTGCCTCCGGTGACAGTGATTTGATATTTCGGTTCTGTGGTAATTGCCTTAATCTCTACTTCCTCCTCGGGCATGATAAAGTAGAAATTCCCATAATCCTCCTCCAGTGCCAGATTCCCTTTCACCACATGCCATTTCGTAAAATGTTCGATAGCACCGTTGTACTCTAATACAATTTTTTTTCCTTTTTCTGCCGAAAAAACAATGTTTCCATCCTGCATAGCTACCCCATCCTGCACACGAATAGGATATCGCTTTGTTTCTCCATCTTCTATCTCACGGTACACCGCCTTGATTTTTACCTTTTCGCTTGGCATTTCAAAGCTCGCCTCTTCACTTTTTTCTGCCAATTGATCCAACGGTCCGCCTTCCAATACTTCTCATTTTTCAAAAACCTTACCTTCCGGTGCCGGTTTACAGCGAATAATAACACTCTCCTGGAAGAATTGCCGGTCAATACTTTCTCCGTAGTGGTTATAAGCAATTCCGTCCTCCACTTCAATGTCTATCGCAGCTTGAATCTCCAGCGCCTCTATTACGACATCTTCTGCCGGCATAACAAATGTTGTTTCCGCATTATTTTCATCCTCAACCATTAGATTTCCCTTTATCACTCGCCATTTCAAGAAACGGATAAGCGAAGAAAAACCATCCAGAAAAGATTTGATTCCCAGCTTTTCGCCAGCCTCTGCATATTGAATAGGATTTTCCCCTTTTGTCGCTATTCCACGCAGGATCTTTACCTGATAGCGTGTCGGATCACTGTCCGTTTTTTCCCGGTAGACCGCCTTGATTTCCACTTCCTCATCCGGCATATCAAAGTACGCTATTTCCTGTTTGGAATCTTCGATCGTCACTTCTCCTTTTACTACTTGCCATTCTACAAATACATGGGTTTTGGCATTAAATACCGCCACAATCTCCACCTGTTCACCCTTTTTAGACTCATTAATCTTATCCAGACCAATGGCATCATTTGCTACACCACCCTGGATATTAATCTTATGCTTCGTTTCTTCCGCCGCAACATGCAGAGCGCTCAGCGACAGCAGCACCGTCAGTGCCAAAATCATTGCCACACTTTTTCGCAATAAATATGATATTTCTTTCATACTCCGCACCTCCTTACTATCTTTGGTATTAGTTCCCCTACATCGCCACATTCGCTGTCTTTTTTTCTCACCGTTTTCCTCTGTTTCCTTTTGTCTGCTGTCTTCTAATATTCCTCGTTTTTATGATTGATATTTATTATTTTAGCAAATAAAAAACATTTCGACATCACCCAAAAGAGCGATATTGAAAGCAGAGTATAAAAATATAATCACAAAAATATGCAATACCAATTGATAATGAAAATTATTATCAATTGGTATTGCATATCAAAATAAACTGTGCTACACTATTGACAAGTTCGAACGAAAAAAGGTTAAAGGTTTATTTAGGGGGCTTAAGCCAAATTTCATCTTTATTATTAAATGGGCTTTTTGTATCAAGTCAAAATTTAATTCATTTCAAGAACAGGAGGAAATATCCGTGAAACCGAAACAACCTTATGACATCAGAAAAAGCTTTTTCCGTCTTTTTCTTACTTTTGTAATTTTATTTTCTACCCTTCCAAATCATATCTTTGCCGCAGCGGAAGAAAATCATCTTTTCAAGATGGATTCTGCGGTACTAGAAGATTTTAAGCATGAGGACTATATTACTTTTCTTGTCAAAATGAAAGAGCAGGTCGATTTGGAAGAAGTCAAAGAAAGACTGCAACCACTTCATCTCCTTGCCGATGCAACGGAATCAACGCCGGAAGCAGCCGTTCGTGGCCTTATGGTAGAAGAATTACAATCCACTTCTCACCAAACCCAGGAACGCATTATCCAATATCTGGAAGCGGAAAAAGAGAGCGGACAGGTCAAAGAATATGAGTCTTTCTTCATTATCAACAGCCTTTCTGTTACCGCAACCAGACAAGTCGCCGAAATGCTTGCCAGGCTTCCAGAAGTAGAAAAAATCATTGAAAACAAATCTTATCAACCGGAAATCGACATCCCTTCTGAGGAAGAGGAAAACGATTTATCCCCCGAAGTCTTTGTAGACAATCCCTTTGCGGTTCATTCTACTGCAGCGGACAAGCTGGAATTACCCTGGAACTTAAAAAACATTCATATCGAAAAAGTATGGGAGCAAAATTATCAGGGGGAAGGGGTCGTTGTTGCTATCATTGACAGCGGTGCAGACCTTGAGCATCCCGCCATCAAAGATGCTTGGCGTGGCAACGAAGAGGGAATGGCTGTTTTTAGCTGGATGGACGCAACAAGTTACTCCAAGAAAACCACACCAGTTGATAAGGACGGTCATGGCACTCATGTGCTTGGAACCATTTTGGGAAAACAAAGCGACAACGGCATGGCACTTGGCGTGGCGCCAAAAGCCAAGTGGATTGCGGTAAAGGTACTCGATGATGAAGGTACTTTCACGACTGCCGGACTCCTGCGTGCCGGTCAATGGATTTTGGCACCTACAGACGAAGATGGTACTCCGCATCCAGAGAAGGCACCAAGCATCGTCAATAACTCTTGGGGCTCTTTTGACAGCAATGAATTTTACCGTGATATTTTGAAAAAATGGCGGGAAGCTGGTATTTTCCCGGTATTTTCGGCGGGTAACACCCGATATAATTTGCCAAATCGCTTGGGAACGGTATCGGCACCGGCAAAATATCCGGAAGCCTTTGCTGTAGGCGCTTTGGATATAAACAATAAAATTGCACCATTTTCCTTGCTTGGACCATCTTCTTACAAAGAAACCAAGCCGGAAATCAGTGCACCGGGCGTAAATATTAAATCCTCCGTTCCCGGCGGCTTTGCTTTGATGAGCGGAACCTCTATGGCAAGTCCTCATGTCACCGGTGTTGCCGCTATTTTAAAGCAGGTCAATCCAAACCTTACCGTCGATGAACTGGAAAAAATCTTGATGGCATCGGCAGATGCCAGAACCGATGAAAAGTATGTAGATGTCCCAAACAATGCCTATGGACATGGTAGCCTCAATGCACTGCGAGCAGTGGAAATGGCAAAGCAAGGCAGCGCGGAAAGCTTCGGCACTTTAAAGGGACGTATCCTCACCCAAGGACAAAATAACACCGTACCGGGTATCAACCATCCACCGTTAACAACTCTATTTAAAGGATTTAACTTTGATTATACAGTCGAAGTGAGCGATGAAGAAGGTATCTCGGAAGTAAATTTCTATATGAAAAAAGAAAGCGATGCGGACTTTCAAAAATATCCGATGAAATTGACTGCCGGCACCAAACTTTCCGGTACTTATCTGGTAGAAATCGATCCGGACACGCTTGCTGATGCCGGACAAAATATGAAATACTATATCTCTGCGCTAGATGTAGCAGGAAAAGAAAAACGTACCGATGAAATAACTGCCGTAGTATCAAATGGTATCGGTATCGGATATCATCAGGACTTTGAATCCTATCCGGAAGGCTTTGTCTTTACCGGTAAAACACCGCTTTGGCAATGGGGCAAGCCGGAAAGTGGACCGGAATCGGCAGTATCCGGTGAAAAAGTGGTTGCAACCAATCTGAAAGGCAAATACAAAGGTCTGGAAGAGGCAATTTTAGTCACACCTGTCATTGACCTGACCGATAAGACAGCACCTGCCACTCTTACCTTCCAGCATTGGTATGACATGGACAGTACTTTATCTACTTTCCACGACACCGCTGAAATCTGGATCGGAGAAGTCAAGCCCGGAGATAAGAATGCCGAAAGAGCTGACTTAAAACTTTATCGTAGTTATCGTGGGGCTCAAAAAGAATGGACCTATGAATATATTGATTTGTCCGGATACAAGGGCAAACGTATCTTTGTGATGTTTGGCGTCAGGTATGGTGGATGGTCCAAGCAAAACAAAGCCGGCTGGTATATCGACGATATCAAGATTGAAAAGCCATCCGAAGAAGTGCCACAAACACCTTATGAATATTTAAGCGGCAGATATTCCAACGAAGGCTCTTATCGTCTTACTTTCTACAAGCTGAATAACCCGAAAGTAACCGATTATGTCCTCTACCGCTCTTCCGGTTCGGATAAAAACTTTGAACCGGTTCAAACCGTTACCGCCGGTGAAATTTCTTATAAATCGGTTAATTTCTCCGACTATCCGAAACCGCAAGTCGGTGATTATTATTACTACGCAACTGCCAGAATCGGAGAAAACGAAAGCAAGCCGACCCCTATTTTTAAACATACTTTCACCGAAGGAAATCGTGTGCAGTTCTTTGACTTTGAAGAAAGTGATCAAGGCTGGAGGTCTTATCCGGCAGAAGGTGCCGACAGCTCTATCGTATGGACGAGAGGTATCGTTGATGAAACCAAGTCTGTACTTGGCTATCAAACCGGCAATGCCATGCCGACCAAAGGCACTTCAAAAGGGAAAAACGAAGGGGCTACCGTTTGGGGTACCGAACTTATGAACTTTAGAAAACCGGAATCGAAGTATATCTTAGAATCCCCAAGCATGGATTTATCCAAGATTAAACAAGGCCGGATGTACTTCCAAACCTGGTTTAACACCTTTGGCAGACGTGGCTGGGTAGAGCAATACGGTGATGTCAACTTCTTTACCGATGACTGGGGCTATATCTATATCAGTAAAGACGATGGCGAAACATGGCATGAACTGTTCGCCTTAAAGGATGAAAATAATAAAGGCTTTGGTAAGCATCGAATTCGCTCCGCTTGGTATTTGGATCATTTGGATATTCCGGCGGAATATCTTTCGGATAAGTTTAAAGTAAAATTTGTACTGGATGCCTACAAGGATACGACCGGCGCCGGCTGCGGCGGATGGTATATGGATGATTTTGCCATCTATGACCTGGAGCAAAAAGAGCCGGGGACCGATGCCACTGCAGTGGAATGGGCAGAAGAATCCACAGAATTCGTTGAGTCTGTAGAATCCTCAGAAGCTACTGAAAATATCTCTACGGAGGTATTGCCTTTTGAAATAGAAAACTTCCGCCTTTTTGGTGCGGATGCTTCAGCAAGCACGGAAATCGTTCATATTCCGGTAGTCGGTCAAGTCATTAGTCAAAACAACGGACTTGCTGTCACCAGCGAGCTGGGCTCCGGTAGTTATGCTATGAAGCACGTTGCCGGCACACACACTTTCCGTGTCGAAGCTCTTGGCTACAAACCGGTAGAATACACACTTAATATCGTTTCCGGACAAGAAACGGTACAAGACTTTGTTTTAGAGCCGCAAATTGGAAAAACATTGACTTTCAAAGTCGTTGACGCAAAAAACAAAGGACTTTCCGAGGTAACCGCAACACTTGTTCACAACGGTAATCCGACTGCACAGTCTTCGGATGCTGCCGGTCTTGTTACTTTCCGCAATTTGTTTGCCGGAACCTATCAATTGGTCTTAAAGAAAAATGGATATCAAATTCTTGAAAAAGAAGTGATCCTCGATGACCGTGATGCGATTAATTTGGACGATATCAAAATGACAGAAATTGTAGTATCTGACCAAGAATCCGAACTTGCCTTCGATAGCGGCAATACAAAAGACCATTACTTCGGCGTAAAAGATGGCACTACAACGGCTATTCGTTTCCATACCGATAAGCCAGCAGTCTTAAAGAAAGCTAGGTTTTACCTCGTTGCCGAAAAAGACAATGCAATTCAAGGAAAGGACTTTAGCTATAGCATTTACGGTAAAATGCAAAAAGATGGATTTGCCGGTGAAAGAATTGCCGGACCATTTATCGGCCAAAGTCAAAATGCCGGAGAATGGACAGAAGTAAGCTTCCCACAGGAAGTCCTTGTAAATGGTGATTTCTACATTGCCTATACCCAAATCGGCGATAAAGAAACTGCGCCACTGCTTGGTTTTGACAAGACGGCAAGTAAGGTGAATTCTTTCTATCTGTCTGCGAATGCTTGGCATCCGGTTTCCACGGAGGGTAGCTTTATGATTCGTGCTACTATCAGCGAATACACCGAAAAGAAGGAAGAACCGCAAACACCGATTGTACCGGCTCCAAGTCCTGCTCCAAAGCCAAGTCATGCTCCGGCTCAAATCACTGCACCGACACCTAAACCCGATAAGGATGCGAAGAATAAGAATGTGAATCTTTAGAATGAAAAACTGCAGTTATCTTCCGGTAAGGATGCACTTTCCGCTAAGTTTACGGATATCATCGACCACTGGGCGAAGGCCGAAATTATCGAATTGGTAGACAAGGGCCTGCTTCGTGGTACTTCTGCAGGCAAGTTCTCACCAAACCAAAAGACCAATCGAGCAATGCTCTTTACCATTCTTTATCGGTTAAACGGTGAAGAGGCCGAAACTACCGGTAAACTCTGGTATGAAGATGGTTTACAATATGTGGTAAAACAGGGTATCTCCGATGGCACAAATCCGCTAAGTCTAATTACCAGAGAGCAATTAATTACCATGTTGCACCGCTATGCCGGCAAACCAAAAGGCAATGCGGACTTGACATCTTTTGTGGATGAAGCCTCCATTCAAGGCTATGCAAAAGAAGCCATGCTTTGGGCAGTGGAAAAGGGTATCTTAGTTGGTAATCCCGACAAGAAACTCCAGCCGCAAAAAAATGCTACCAGAGCAGAAGTCGTTGTAATACTATCTCGTTTTATGAAAGTGAATGGGAAGTAGGTAGAATGTAAAAATTGGAATTTTTAGCTGTTTGCTAGATAACTTTCTTTAGAAATACAAAAGAAGACTGCCTGGATAAAGAGAATTATCCTGGGCAGTCTTCTTTTTCAATATTTTTTTCTTATTTTCCCCTATGTTTTCTTCTTATTTTCATTGTTTCAAAGACTTCCGTATCTTGCAGATAATGCCTGGCCAAATCCCGAATAAACCATTTTTCAAAGCGTGCCCTTTCGTCCGGCACCTTCAAGGCCGGATAACCGGAGCCTCGTTGTAGATAATCGTCAGCGACGACCCAATATTCCCTCTTTTTGTCCAGTTCCCTGCCATCCACCAGAATCCGCAAAGGCTCCTGCTCGATACGAACATTGCTGCTAAAACCCAGAGTGCCAAGGACTTTCCCTCGAAAGCCCGCCCCTTCGCCGTTTTGCCTGATATGCTCTTCCTCCAGCGACTGCCTGACGGCCTCTTCGATGTTTTCTCCCAAGACCGGAAAAAGAGTCGGATTGAGCTTGGACGGGAAAATTTCCAGCAAACTTTTGGCCGAAACCGGACGAAGCAGAGAATGCTCGGCAATGCCGTGATGCATAATGGCAAGGTCGCCGCCGCAATGTTTTCGCAAAGCATCACATATGAAGTTTATCAGCTTACATTCCTCAAAAGCATCAAAGGAAAGTTCTTCCAAGACCGGAAGTTCTTTGGACAAAATGCTGTCCGCTATCTGCTCCTTTTCTTTCCAAATGCTTTCAAAGACCGGATTTTCTACCTCCGGCAATTCCAGCTGTAGATTTTCGATTTCCCGGATGGATTGCTTTTCTATCTGTAAAACGATTTTACCCAGTCGCTCTCCTCTTCCGGATTGGGAATACCCCGGCTCGGACAGAATATTGTGGGTATGCCCTCCCAATATCAAATCAATCTCCGGAAACTGCCTGTGGATTTCTCCATCCACTTTTAGACCGCTATGCGAAAGTAAAATACAGTAATCATACTTTCCCTGTTGCCTGTCCAGCTCCTCTCGAATACACCGAAAGCTGTCCTGCGTTTTTAAATTGCCCATTTCAAAGAATAAATTATAGGCATTGGGACGAAAATTGGCACCAAAATAAGGGGCTACCGCCAGCAGCAAAAAACGTTTTCCCGCCTTCTCAAAAATTCGGGATGCCTCTAAGCCCTCAATCAAGTGGCCGTCGCCATCCGTCAAATTGCAGCACAGGATAGGAAATCCCTGCGCCGCCATACGGGCAATGGCTTCGTATTCCAGGTCGATTTCATTGTTTCCAAGTGCCATGGCATCCGGTCGACATTCCATCAAAAGCTCCATTGCCGAGATGCCTTTATCCGACTGAACCAGGAAGCTTTTCAAATCATTGTAGTCCCCGCTGTCAAAATAAAAGTCATTCTCCGTGCGATTGGTCGCCAAATAGGCATGCACATTTTTCAGGAATTCATAATTGCTATGGATATCATTGGTATGGTAAATTGTTATTTGCATGGTTTTCTCTTTCTAATGGAAAAATCCGTTTTCAGTTGCTTTGTTGCCTCTTTTCTTTGGGCAATTATCCATTTTATTCGTTTCTCCTCAACTTTCGATGACTTTTCTGGAAAAGCCTCCGGCATCATCCGGATATCCGAAAAAGGCACCGGCTCTATATTTTTTGGACGGATAAAAATATCTTCTCTGGCGATTGTGGAAAAACGCAAAAAAATCATTGGCAATATCGGCATCACTATCCGGCTTTAAATCACGCAATATTCCGGAGCGGATATAGATTGCCTCATCTTTGGTCTTTATTGTCATGTTCATGATGACACAGGCATGATGCCTGGAATTCTTTATCCTGTAATACCAATAATACAAAATATCCCACTCTTTTATCTCCCATCTCTTTTGGCCATATGCTACGTTCCAATACTGTCCATCAAACTCAATGACCCATTTCTTGCAAAAGAAAACATACCAAATTCTCCTCAGCAAATGATGAAGCAGCAGGATGATTACCCCACTGGGAATCAGCCATACCATCACGCCAATCGACTGAATTTGCGGGTAATAAGAGGACAATTTCACCATTAATAAAAGCCATCCCACAGCCACACACGGAAGCACCACTGCCAATATTACCGCCAAAAACAAGGCTTCGGATCTTCGGGTCGCCCCTTTAAATTCCCATTTTTTGTTCATAAAATCTCCCTCTGCTCTTTATTGCAGATATTTTTTCAATTCTGAATCGATGATTTCTTTGATTTCCCTTGCCTATTCCAATACCAAGTCCCCATCCTCACGGTGAATCACTGCCTTTTTTACTTGTGGCTTGATTTGGATATACTCATCCTTTCCCACGCAAAACGGATAAATCCCCAACATGGAGAAAATCACCCAAGCCGCCATGGTACCATTGTCCTCATCTCCGGGAAATCCGTTGTCATTTGCGGAAAATCCTTCCTTGAGCAGACGTGTTACCCAGTACTCGGTTTTTTCTGTTTCGCCCAGTGCCGCATAAATATAAGGAATATGAAAGGACGGCTGATTGGAAATCGCACATTGTCCAAAGTCCGCCGCCGCCATTTCCGTCATTTCATGGATTTCAAAAGGATAACCGCCCCTTTTATAATAAGGTTTTGTCGCAAAGAGTTCATCTATCTTAGCTAAAAACGGCTCTTTTCCTCCATAAAGCTCTGCCAAACCTTCTATATCATGATAAACGGCAAAGGAGTTTTGCCATGCACTGCCCTCACAGTAATCCCTACCCCAAGCAAAGGCATCAAAATCCGGACGGAAATTGCCCTCCTCGTCTTTGGCTCTCATAAATCCGGTCGCCTGATCAAAAAGTCTTTGATAGTTTTTGCTTCTGGCAAAGTATTTCATAGAATCCGCATCCTTGCCCAGTACTTTTGCAATCTGGCCAACACAAAAATCACCATAGACATAATCCAGCGTATTATTGACACTTTCGTGGTATTTGTTATACGGCAAATACCCCAGTCTTTCATAATCCTCGATTCCCTGTCTGCCGTATTTCTTTTCCGGAGATACCGTAGTCAGGTGCTTTAATACCCCCTCATATGCTCTTTCTAAAAGCTGCCGGCTGCCAATGCCCTGGACCGCCGCTTCGGCAATGACCGCATCAATCAAAGTGCCCGGCATCATGCCGACCTCATTCGGGGACGGCCATTTCGGGAGCCAGCCGCAGTCCTCATAGGTATTTACAAAACCCTCTAAAATTTCGGCATATTCTTTGCGTGCAATCAAGGCATAAAGCGGATAAACGGTACGGAAGGTATCCCAAAAGCCGTTATTGACATACTTTAGCCCCTCCCTTACTTTGCCGGTATCGGCACAAAAATGAATCGCTTTGCCGCTACTATCCCTCTCATAAAACTTGGTCGGAAACAAAAAGACTCGGTACATACAGCTATAAAAAAGCCTTTTCTCCTCCCTGCTGTCGCTTTCGATTTCAATACGGGATAAATAATTCTCCCAAGTCGCTTCCGCTTCATTTTTAACCTGCTCAAAGCTCTTTCCCATGACTTCCCTTTGCAGATTGTACTCCGCCTGCTCTAAGCTGATAAAGGAAGTCGCCAGTCGCAGATTGACTTCTCCGGTATTTTCCGTCTGAAAAGACACCCATATCCCGCATCTTTCTCCCTTTGCGGAATCGCTTTTTTTCATTTCTTCCTTACCGCACATTGCATAGGCCTCCCGGATAGCCGAGTCAAAGCGATAGACAAAATACATCTTAAAGTCCTCATGGCTTTGCCACGAAGTATATTTCGTATAACCGCTGATTTGCCTTTTTTCTTTATCGACATGAAACTCCGCAAAGCCTTTGTCCGATAAGACCGCAAAAGCCATCTCTCCCTCTGCATCATAGCTTAAACGAACGGCAGCCCCTCTTGTGGTCGGTGCCAGCTCCATGCTCGCACGGTAACGCAAAAAATCCACTTTCAGATAGTGGGGCATCAGCACCGCCTCTTCCGGCCGAAAACCCGACCAACGCATATCCGGTGCCAAAAATCTTTCTTCTCTTTGCGGCATCATAACAAGCGGCATATAGTCGCCAATCCAAGGACTTGGTTGATGTGTCAACCGTATTCCTTCCACCGACCTGTCTTTCGGATGATAAAACCAATTTCCCCGACTGCTCTCGGTTTGCGGCGCAAACCCATTCATGCCGAATGGCATTTGCACCAAAGGCAGGGTATTTCCATTGGAAAAGCGTGGCAAACTCTCCGTACCATGCTTGATATTAACGTATTGTAAATATGACATTTTGACCTCTCTGTTTCTATAAAGCCATTCCTCTACTCGTCAAAGCACAAGGATTGGCTTATTTTTTATCCTTTGAATTCTCTTTTATAAAATCATAGAGTTGATGCACAATCTCACGATTGGTCAACACCAATGCCCGACTTTTTTGCGACTCGGAAATCTCTAAATTTTGTCATCTATTCCTTCCCATTGGCTTTCACAAAATCATATAATATATAGACCAAATTCGGGTCAGTGGCATGGTAAACCCTTTGTTTTTCGCCAATGGAAATCACCGCATAATCATCATGATACAAATTGATTCTGACCAATAGCGCATCCTCCTGTAAAAGAAGGTCTACCCATTTCGTTTCCTCAGTGGAGGAATTATAATCTTGTATATTCAAAGACAGTAGATTCCGAAAAGAAGACTGATAGCGACTGCTTCTCAGTATCTGCAATACTTCATTTATTTTTTCAGAGTCTTTTTCTTCTTTGATAACATAGCTTTCCATCATCGGTTTCCCCTCTCGAATAGTCGAAGAGATAGCCGTAGCTGCCAAACGATTGAAATTATACTTTCTGCCAATGATTCTGTCAAAATTTCGTGGAGTCATTTGCCAAAAAGCCAAAGTCACAACAATTATTACTGCGCTTATAATAATCCACATTCGTTTCGGTTTCATATTTGGCCTCCTTTGCCCCGGTTACTTAGACAGCTCGTTTCTTTTTCCATAAAAAAACTCTTCCTGCCAAAGAAATAATTATTCTGATATTGTTTTTATTATACTCCATTCTCCCCACGCTTTCAATGATAAAGCGTGGAAGAAAGGTCAGGAATTTCTGTGTTTGCTCCATATTCTTTATCTTTTCTTAACATTTTCTTTTAATTTTATTGACAACGATTCTCAATAGGAGTAAAATAAAAATAATTGATGTTCGAATAAACTAACTCATAATGACTCAGCTAGAGGAAAGTACCATGAACAACAAAGTAAATGCCTTAGTTTTAGTTTTTATCAATTTAATGATTCCGTTTTCGGCTATGTTTGCTCATAATCTGCTTATGACCTTCTTTCTCTTTTTCTTTTCCTCCGGCTTATTATTGCTCTTCGGCAAAGGAAAGAGATTCTTCAAATTTTTGATTGCTTTTCCGGCTTTTGGCGGAATCTATTATCTTCTGATGTATTTCCGAATCCCCCATACGGATGTCATTGCCATGACCTTTTTTATTTTCTTTCACTTTGTCCCCCTGATGATGATTGCCAGCCTGCTGTTTTATGATTACAATCCGTCCGAAATCCTTTCCAGCTTGCAATTACTGCACTTAAACCGTAAATTCACGATTGCCCTGGCCATTGCCCTACGCTACATTCCGACCTTTCAAGCGGAGTTTAAGCTCATGAAAAGCTCCATGGCCATGCGTGGTATTGCCCTCAGCTGGAAGCACCCGATTCGTAGTTTTTCCTATTTTATTACTCCGCAGCTTTTTCGCTGCTCTCTATTGGCCGAAGAATTGACCGCTGCCGGAATCACCAAGGGGATTGAACACACCGCCAAACGCACCAGTATCTACAATGTCAAATGGAAACGAAGCGACAGCTTTTTGCTCCTCGGTTTTCTGCTTGGATTTGTCACCATCATTTTATGGGGAGGTCGCCTATGATAACGATTCAAAACCTGTCCTTTATCTATGACGGATATCAGGAGGAATGTCTGAAAAATGTCAGCTTTCATATCAAAGAAGGAGAAGTGGTACTGCTGACCGGCCTTTCCGGCTCCGGCAAATCCACCGTCCTAAAGTGTTTGAACGGCCTGATTCCTCATTTGTATGAGGGAACCCTGAGCGGTAAGATTTTTCTGGATGGAGTGCCCTTGGAAAACCTTTCCGCTGCCGATATCAATCAGACTGTAGGCTCGGTGTTTCAAAATCCCCGCAGCCAGTTTTTTACGACATCAACCATCAGTGAGCTTGCCTTTGCCATGGAAAATTACGGCATTCCCTATGAGGAAATGAAAGCCCAAATGGAAAGTCTAAGTCAGCGCTTTGACTTGGAGCCGATTTTGGGTAGAGATATTTTTCAAATTTCCAGCGGCGAAAGACAGCGCCTAAGCCTGGCCTGCTCCTTTAGCCTAAATCCAAAAATTCTGATGTTTGATGAACCTTCATCAAACTTGGACTATGCCATGACCATGAAAATCGGCGAATATATCAAAAGCTTCAAAGCACAGGGCTATACGATTCTGGTTGCTGACCATCGTTATTTTTATCTCAATCAATTGCTGGATAAAATCATTGTCATGGAAGATGGCTCTGTCAGCGGTATTTATACGGAAGAGGAATTCAAGCAAAGCAGCTACCCTCTCCGCAAGTTTACATTATTTGACACGCCGTATCCTCTTCTCCCTTATCAGCCATTGGAAAGCTGTTTGGAAATCAAGGATTTATCCTATTTGGACATCCTAAACGAGGTATCGCTGCAATGCAAAAAAGGCGAAGTGACCGCCATTCTCGGCAAGAATGGAGCCGGCAAGACGACTCTGGCCAAGCTGATTTGCGGCATGGAAAAGCCCAGCTCCGGAGTTATCAATGCCCCTCCTGCTCTCTTTGTCATGCAGGATTCGGATTATCAGCTTTTCGGCACTTCAGCGGAAAATGAGCTGAGTATTTGCCCACATCCGGTTTCCAAAGAAGAGATTCATTCCGCCCTGGAAAAAGTCGGGCTACTTGCTCTTCGCTATCGCCATCCCTTTGCCTTATCCGGCGGGGAAAAACAAAGACTGCAAATCGCCACTGCCATGGTTTCGCAAAATGAGCTTCTGGTTTTTGACGAACCCACTTCCGGTCTGGACTTTTACTCCATGCATGCCGTGTCCGATTTGATTCTGTCCCTGGCGGAAACCAAAGCGGTTTTGGTCATTTCTCATGATTATGAGTTTATCCGCAAAACCGCCCACCGTATTGTCTATCTGGCAGACGGCTGCGTAAAGGATGACTTTATTCTGACGGAAAGCACTGCCAGTCAAATCGAAACCATTTTTCAACAAATGAAAGGAGATTCTCTATGAAACATCTTAAAATAAAAGATTATGTGTTCCTGGCTATTATATCTGCTCTTTATATGGTAATTTATTCCTTTGCCGCCTTTGGCAGCTCCATTCTTGGTCCTTTCGGGCACAATATTTCGCCCGGCATCTTTGGAATTTTCGGTGGAACCGTGATGTATTTCATTGCCAAAAAGCTGGGGAAAATGTGGCAATTCACCATTTTGACAACTATTATCATGGGGCTTTTCACCTTGATGGGTGGCGGTTATCTGCCTTGGTGGATTTCTTCCATCCTTGGTGCTGTCATTGCCGACTTTATGGTATCCCGTGGCGGCACCGACTTCTCTCCACTCAATCTCGCCATTGCCTTTGGAATCATGCAAGTCGGACAAACCGGTGGCTCCTTGATTCCGGTCATGTTCTTTGTGGACAGCTATCGTCAGGAGTGGATCAACCGTGGCCAAACGCCGGAAATGATGGACGCCAGTATTGCCGCCAGCCAAGGCATTTATGCTTTGCTTACCGTTTTGATTGTCTTTACTCTTTCTTTTGCCGGTGTTTATTTGGGACATCTTATTTTAAAAAAGCACTTTGCAAACCAAGGAAAATAAAGGAAAGGAGATTCTTATGCCAAAAGTATATAAAAAACTGCTGCATTATGTGCCAAGAGAAAGGTATTTGGCATATATCGGCATCTTATTCACCGCTGTTTCGGCTCTGGTAATAGTCTTTGCCTATTATTATTTCTATCTGTTTTTACATCATTTAATCCTAGAAAATGATGTAACCTCCGCCAAACAATATGCCTTTTTAATTGCCGGCATGTTGGCTTTTGGAGCTACTTTGTACTTTATTTCGGTTTTTATTACCCATATCTTGGGATTCCGTCTGGAAGCCAACTTGCGAAAAAAAGGGATTGACGGCCTTGCTACTGCCAGCTTTCGCTTTTTTGATATGAATTCTTCCGGTATTGTACGTAAACTGATTGATGACAATGCGGCACAAACTCACCAAATTGTCGCACATTTAATTCCCGATAATGCCTCTGCCATTTTAACACCGATTGCTTTGCTGGTGCTGGGCTTTTTCATCAGTTGGAAAGTCGGACTTACCCTGCTGATTGTGACCATTGTAGCGATGATAACCCTTTACAGTATGATGGGCGAGCAAGACTTTATGAAGGCCTACCAAGCCGCTCTGGAAAAACTCAGTTCGGAGGCGGTTGAATATGTACGTGGCATGCAGGTCATAAAGATTTTCAAAGCGGATGTTACCTCTTTCAAAGTCTTACATCAATCCATCCGAGAGTATTCCAAATATGCACTGGACTACTCCATGAGCTGTAAAAGACCTTATGTTCTTTATCAACTCTTTTTCTTCGGTTTGATTCCTATTTTGATGCCGGCTATTTTGTATTTGCCGGAGGTTCAGAACAATCCGAAACAATTGGCAGTCGAACTTGTTATGCTCCTATTTTTAAGCGGTGTCTTGCTGGTAGCCTTCCTCAAAATCATGTATGTTTCGATGTTTTCCTTTATGGGAATCGCAGCCGTAGAAAAGCTCGAAAAAGTCTTTGACGATATGCACAAAGACCGTTTAAACTTCGGAACCGAAACCCGGTTTGCACATTATAATATCGAATTTGAAAATGTCACTTTCGGATATAACGATGAGCCTGTCATAAAGGATTTGAGCTTTACACTCAAAGAAAATCGCAGTTATGCCTTTGTCGGCTCTTCCGGCAGCGGAAAGTCCACCATTGCCAAGCTGATTTCCGGGTTTTATAAGGTAGACAGCGGCAGCATCAAAATCGGTGGATTGCCTTTGGAAGCTTATAGCGAAGAAGCTCTGATAAAGAATATTGCCTTCGTCTTTCAAGATGCCAAACTCTTTAAAACCAGTATCTTGGAGAATGTCAAAATTGCCAACCGAAATGCCTCGGATGAAGAAGCATTAAGAGCTCTGCATTTGGCCGGTTGTGACAGCATTTTAAACAAGCTCAAAGACCGAGAGCATACCATCATCGGCTCCAAGGGAATTTTCTTGTCCGGAGGTGAAAAGCAAAGAATTGCCATTGCCAGAGCCATCCTCAAAGATGCCAAAATCATCATTATGGATGAGGCCAGTGCGGCCGTTGATCCGGAAAATGAGCATGAATTGCAAAAAGCCTTTGCCAATTTGATGAAAGACAAGACAGTGCTCATGATTGCCCATCGTCTGAGCAGTATTCGCAAAGTAGATGAAATCCTTGTCATGGCAGATGGCAAAATCGTGGAACGTGGAGATGATGCCTCTTTGATGTCACAAGATAGTCGTTACCGTACATTCCAGGAATTATACGGTCAAGCGAATGATTGGAGGGTTGTATATGAAACAAATATTTAAAAAACGCTTTGCTTTGACAGACCAAGGTGCCTCGGATTTGGTAAAATCGTCCTTTGCCTGTTTTCTAATGTATGCTGTCAATCTGCTGCCTGCTATTTTACTCATGCTTTTTATCGATCAGCTGCTATTGCAACACATGAAATCCGGCACTCTATACATCGGAATCTCTGCCGGTATTCTGATAATTATGTATATTCTACTAAATATCGAATATGATGCCCTCTACACCACTACCTATAAAGAGGGAGAGAACTTGAGAGTTGGAATTGCACAAAACTTGAAAGAATTGCCGCTTTCCTTTTTCTCCAAACATGATTTATCGGATATTTCTCAAACCATTATGAAGGACGTGGATGCCATTGAACATGCTCTTAGCCATGCTATGGCCAAAGTATCTGCTTTTTTCCTCTTCCTTCCGCTGGTAACCATCATGCTTTTAGGAGGAAACTTCAAGCTCGGTCTGGCTGTAGTATTGCCGATTTACCTGTTCTTTGCCTTTACTTGGCATTCCAAAGGGGTGCAAATCAGAGAGCACAAAAAACATTATGCTCAATTACGTGCCAATTCGGAAAGTTTTCAGGAAACCATTGAAATGCAACAAGACATCAAAAGCTATGGTCTTAGCGAAGAAATAAAGAAAAAACTTTATCAGCAAATCGACCAAAGCGAACAAATTCAGCTGACTTCGGAAAAACGTGTCTTTATCCCGATTGCCATTTCCAGTTTCTTCCTGCAATTGTCTTTAGGAATTGTTATCTTAGTCGGCATCAACCTTTATGCAGCCGGTGAAATCAGTATTTTATACCTGCTTGGCTACCTGCTTGCCGCTATGAAAATCAAAGATGTCGTAGATGCTTCCAACCAGAATATGGCAGAACTTTTCTATTTGGATGCCCAAATCCAAAGAATCAACGAAATCCGTAATACCGAGATTCAGGCCGGTGAAGATGTTGAACTGACAAGCTTTGATATCCAATTGCAAAATGTTTCCTTTTCTTACAATGAGGATACGGAAGTCTTACGTGATGTCAGTTTTACTGCTGAGCAAGGCAAAGTAACGGCTCTGGTCGGAATGAGCGGCTGCGGAAAAACCAGTATCTTACGCTTGGTATCAAGACTCTATGACTATGATAGCGGTAAAATCCTAATAGGTGGTAAGGATATCAAGGAAATTTCCACACAATCTCTCTTTGATAAAATCTCGATTGTCTTCCAAGATGTGACCTTATTCAACAGTTCCGTGCTGGAAAACATTCGTATCGGCAAGCGTGATGCCACGGATGAAGAGGTAAAAGCTGCCGCCCGCCTGGCACATTGCGAAGAATTTATCAATAAGCTGCCAAACGGCTACGACAGTCTAATCGGCGAGAACGGCACCAGTCTTTCCGGCGGAGAAAGACAACGACTTTCCATTGCCAGAGCATTTTTAAAGAATGCACCGATTATCATCCTGGATGAAATCGCTTCTTCGCTGGATGTGGAAAATGAAAAGAAAATCCAAGACAGCTTAAATAAACTGATTCAGGATAAAACCGTTCTGATTATTACGCATCGTATGAAATCCATTGAAAATGTTGATAAAATCGTAGTAATTGACAAAGGAAAAGTAGAGTCTTACGGAAAGCACCAAGACCTTCTTGGTAAATCTCCAATTTATAAGAGCCTGATTGAAAACGCAAAATTAGCGGAGGAATTTCAGTATTAAACCCACTTCCGGAAAACGCTTTGATGATTTCATAATCCGGCAAATACTTTCTCCCTATCCTTTGACAAAGAAGAAAAAACCGAATAACTTGGTAATCGAGTAGGAGGGGGATTTGAATAATCCCCCGACCTCTCACACCACCGTGC
>JAUMXK010000006.1 GCA_030535295.1 Eubacteriales bacterium
TGAATAGTAAAAGGAAGATTAAAAAATAAAAAATTAAAAGAAATAGTTGACGAAGATAGGGGTAATGAGATATAATAAGTGAAGTGCTTATTAAAAACATTCGAAAGTTGATGAAATCAGCTTGTTATAGTGATGTTTCATGGGTTGCCTGTAATGTGAAACATTGTTTACTTGTCAACCGAAGTACAAATCACAGCCGGAGGGGGTGTAAAAAGTGTCAACTGTAAGAGTAAAAGAAAACGAGAGCTTGGATAGTGCTTTGCGTCGTTTTAAGAGAAACTGCGCCAAGGCCGGTATCATGCAAGAACTTCGTAAACGTGAACATTACGAAAAGCCAAGTGTTCGTCGTAAGAAGAAATCTGAAGCAGCTAGAAAGCGTAAGCACAAATAAGTTTTAGCTGATTTACTTTATCGGATAAAAAGGATAAGAAATTATAATACCCTTTGCATTTGCAAGGGGTATTTTGATGTGTAGAATAATTTTGAGAAATAGAAAAGGCACTGTCTAATGGTTGAGAAAAGATACACTATCAACTCTAAACAGTGTCTTTTATTTAAAGAATTTGCTTGTCCGTTTCTAGGACGGTTAATACTACTTTATTTTTGCCGCTTTCCTTTGCTTGATATAGAGAATCATCCGCTATTCGCATGAGTTCCGATTTGATGTTCGGTATAACGGTTTGCGAAATAGCTATACCGACACTGACAGAAAGTCTTCCAAGTGGTGTAGCTTCGTGCACAATCCCCATGTCCAAAATATCCTTACGGATTTTTTCGCCTAATTGCCTGTTTTGCTCCACGGTCAAGCCGTTACAGGCACCGATAAACTCTTCTCCGCCAAAGCGTGCAGATAATCCGTTGACCGAATCCATATTATCACGAAATACTTCCGCAACAGATTTTAAGGCTTCGTCCCCCTGCAGGTGGCCATATTTGTCGTTATACAGTTTAAAGTCATCAATATCCAGCATAATTATAGAAATACTGCCATTTGCAACTTGAGCTTGAGCAAAAAGTTCCTGAACCTTAGTGTCAAAATTCCTTCGACTACTGATTTGGGTAAGACCATCCAAAGAAGATGTTTTCTCGAGACGAGCATATGCCTCTTGAAGCAGATTTTTATGGCGTATTGCTTCGGCAGCAATCATTTCCATTTCGGTGTACTTTGACATAAGTTCTTTTACGTTTTCTGTGTTTAAAATCAAATCTTCCACAATGCGCAAAGATTCGGTTTGTCGTTTTCGATTATTCTCAGCATCCTGTTCCAAAAACTCAATATATTTATCACTAATGATATCATATTTTTCCTTGTTTCCTATTACTTTATAGTATTTGCGAAGTTCTTTGAAGACTTGGACATTCGGTAGGGCTCGCTCGCAGTTTTGTTGGGATTCCAAAGAGAACAAATCATCAATATAAAAGGAATAGTCGAGATTGAATTTTACGCACATATCAATATAATTGCCTGCTATGACAAACAGTAGAATCAGATTGTTGCTGTCAACCATGCTTTTGGCGGTCAAATAGCATTCCTTTCCTTTTTCGAAATCAAAAATGCAAAAATAATATTGCATCATGACAATGTAGTAAGAAATTTTAGTGGGGACATCAACATCTTCATAACACATGGAATGGATTTTATCAACAAGGGGAGTTGCCTCTTCTACACGATCCATTTTGCATAGAGTGACTACCATATTGCTTAAGTATAAAATCAGCTTAGAATGATATCGGGGTTGATCCGAGCCACCGGCAATTAAGGCCTCCATTGCTTTTGTAAAATATTCATAAGTTTTATCATTGGCATCAAAATTGGAGTAAGAAATGGCGATGTTGTTATAGGCAATCGATGTCATAGCAATAAGATTATGTTTTTTCTCATTGACAATAACATTGTGATAACATTCCAATCCACGCTCGTAAATACCAATGGCGGTATAAGCGGTTCCCAACAAATTCCAGTTTGTAGAAACCAATTGCCAAAGTTCCAGAGAGGAAGTTTTTTCAATTAATTCCGTACAAAGCGGTATTAAATCATTGTAATTACCGGAAAGCCCAAAAAGAATTGCCTTTGTAGTTTCTACGGAAGCACGAAAGGAGCTGTCATTGGCATAACGTTCTGTTTGAGACAGGTCGTCAATCAAAACTTTTCCTTCGGAAATATTGTTCATTACATCCGAAATCAGGTGTTTATATAATTCATCTAAATTCATTCGTAAATATTTTTCTGCATTCATAACAATAAGACCTCATAAAAGTAGTGTGGGAAATAAAAATGCGAATTAGTAGTGTTTCTGATATTGCTGAAGCTATAAAATATAAACCAAAATTTATTTATTCTTTGCCGATGGCAGTTGGTCTGGAGTTGAAATCAACCTTAGTTAAGAAGTATAGACCTAAGATAAATAATGGAATCAAACTAAGTACACCAACTCTGGTATTATTGGTGAGATAGCCGACGCCGCCAACCAGCATAGGTCCAAGCGCTGCGGAAAATTTTCCGAAAATACTGAAAAATCCAAAGAATTCTGCGGAGTTTTCTTTCGGGATCAATTTTCCGAAGGTGGAGCGTGAAATTGCTTGGATGCCGCCTTGCTGGGTACCGACTAAAATTGCCAAGGTCCAGAAATGGAAGGAATTAGACATTATAAATCCGATAACGGTAATGACGATATACACAGAGATTGCGACAAAAAGTAAAGTTTTGGCAGAAACCTTATTAATAATATGACCGAAAATAATGGCAGACGGAAAAGCAATAATTTGCACCACCAAAAGAGCAATCATTAAAGTATTGCTGTCGATGCCGATAACGCTGGCATATACAGTTGCCATGCTGATAATGGTGTGAACACCATCAATATAGAAGAAATAAGCAACTAAGAATAAGACGACATTACGGTAATGATGTATCTTTTTCAAAGTATTAATCAAACGACGAATCGAGGAACGAATAGGATGCTTTTCCGGCTCTACATAGTAGACTTGGTTGACATTCTTTAAAATAGGAATGGAAAAAACAAACCACCAAAGTGCGGTGATTATGAAGGAAAGTTGGGTAGCCGACATAGTGGTAAGCCCCAATTTGGAAGCGTTCATAATCATCAAAATACATAAGATAAAGGGAATACAGCTTCCGATATAGCCAAAAGCATAACCATAAGTGGACAGCTTATCATATTTATCTTCTGTGGTCGAATCTGTCAGAAAAGAATCATAGAATAAGTTGCTTCCGGAAAAACCAATCACAGAAAAGACATAGATGGCCAGACAAAGTAAATAATTGTCTTCCTGAACAAGAGAAAGAGCAGCGGTAGAGAGCAAACCAATCATCAAAAAGAAAGTAAAGAATTTCTTTTTGAAACCTTTATAATCGGCAATGGTACCCAATATAGGCGCCAGCAAGGCGACGATAATGGTAGCGATAGTATTAGAAGAGCCCCAATAGAATTGCGTTTCTGCATCCGGTAAGTTCTTGGCAGCGACACTTGTGTAGAAAATCGGTAAAATCGTAGATGTAACGGCCAGCGAATAAGCAGAGTTTGCCCAATCGTAAGTAATCCAGCTTAGTTCCTTTTTGGTGAATTTATTTTTCATTGATGACCTCCTAATCATTTGATTGAGTGAAGATACTTCTTAGAAATCCTTCAGGAATGAAGAGTTTTCCGAAAAAAGTTTTGGATTTATGAAAACATCATTTATGATAAGCCCGTAGGAAAAGTAAGGAAATGGTTCTTTGCCGCCACAATTTCCAATGACTTGTTCGCCTGTGATATAGCTGCCGTGAGAAACACTTACTTGGCTCAGACCACTATATATACTGAACACGCCAAGACCGTGATCCAGTAGAATCGAATACCTTCCGCTTTCATGCTGCCAAATGGATTTTACAATGGCATTTCCGGTAGCAAATACCTCATAGTTTTCGATAATAGGATAGTAGTTACGGGTTGAGGTATACTCGAAATCTTTGTACTTAAGCAGCATACCGTAGTCATAGACTTCCGTTTTGAAGCAAGGAGCAGTAAAACCGGTTGCCCACAGTTTTTCCGGATAAGAGCCAAAAGTATTTTGACGAATAAAATCGTTTTCGGCTTCTTGACGCGGCTTGTCTGCCTGAAATTGATTGATTTCTTTTCGAGAGAGATTACGTACTTTGTTTTTATCTTTACGAATATTCAACATTTGTTTTTCATATAATATTTCTGTGCTGCCGCTTCCGCTAATAATGACCTCATATTCGCCCGAATCGGTATCTGAAGAAATAGGGAGTAAGCCGTAGTACTTTTGGTTGATATAGGACAATGAGATTTCCTTTTTCCATAAGGAAGAGGAAACGGTAATTTTTCCGTTTTTGTCATAGTTTTCTATCAATGCAAGAATGGCATTTCCTGCTGTTTTTTCTCCGAGGAACTGAATTTGAGGCGGATAATTTACGTCGATTTGAAAGCGATAAATCAAAGCGGCCTTATAGGGCAAATCGGGATTATTCCAGATGGCTTCGATTTCGTAGTAATAGTAGTTTTCTTCCGTGGGGATTTCAATTTCTTCGTTGCTGAGCAGGATTCGATTTCGGTAGAGCGTATCACCGGAGCGAATAGTTTGAATCACCTGGTCAGGCTGTTTGTCGGCAAAATTGCAGGTCAGTCGAAAATTTTTGTCATTTATCACATAGCTGTGGTTTTGTTGATTGTTGATTTGATAAGATAAAAACTTGTTTTGATACGTTTCGTAATTCCAAGATCCGTTTACGGAATACTTGATGTTTTCTCCGTTTAAAGTGAATTCGGCATTGGGTGCATGATTTTTCTGGAAGATTACATTGAAGTAGCCGGTTTCCATAATCTGATGGAAGTTTTCTTTTTCAATGGTATAAACGATATTCTCTTTTTGTAAAAAAGCAATATCCCGATTGAAATCAAAACTCAACCGATATACATTCACCAGGGCGGTGCCGGAAAATAACTGTAGTGAAAATGTGTGGGGCAGGTCTTCGGCCTGCTCTCCTTCCCTGATATGAGAAGTAGCAATGGTACTTTCGAAGATTTTCAAAAACAATTGCAATTCTTCACTATGTGAGCTTTCCGACAGGGTAAATTCGCCTAGATTACTATAAGGAAAATTCAAAGGAGTGAACCGAATGGAACTGATTGGTAGTACTTCCGTCTGAGTACTACACGAAACAAAAATAAAAACAATCACAATAAATACGAAGATATTTCGTCGCATAGTACATCCTCCTTATAAGTCGTATTATAATGTTTTTTTTATGGTTTGACAACAGATAATGTTAAAAAAGTTTATATAAAAAAAGAATATCGACAAATAGACGTGGAGTTGGGGAAAAAGAAAGGAGAAATCATTCAGTGATTCTGCTTGTAGAAGGACTGAAAAAATGCTACACTTAATACATTATTACAACCTAAATACTGAGAAATATGGAAATATTATCCTGTAAATATTTGAAAATAAGAATAGAGAGAAGGTGGGAAGTTTTCTTCGGAAACAAACAGAGTTTATGAACATAAAAGAGCATTATTGAAGTACAATTTTTTAAAGAGCATTCAGGGAGATACTATTAACGATCTATTTGATTTTAATATTTGGAGAAAATATGTTAGGATTTGAAGAAATTGTAAAATATAATTTTTTATATGTTGATAAATATATATTTGGCAAGAGTTGGTATTATTCGGAGAATAAAGTTCCATATAGTATGCTTAGATATATAATTAATGGTCAAGGATTATTTAAAATTGACGGTGAGGAGTTTCATATCAAAGTAGGCGATATTGTCTATATCTCTGAGGGAAGTATCATAGAGTGTAGTTCCAAATCCGAAGACTTTACGTTTATTAGTATTCGCTTTAAAAGTTCCGTTTTTTTTGAAGGGGCTGATTTTTTGACAACGTATTACGGAATGGATAGGCTTATAGAAAGTGATGATGAGTTACAAGAATATTTTGTAAATATATATATGACATCTAAAGTGAATAGTGTTACAAAGATGTTGAAAATGCACGGATGGTTGGAAATTCTAGTTGCGAAATTGATTGAAAAATCGTCTGACAAAAATAATATAAATAACGAAGGTAAAATAAATAACCGACTATCGGTGAAAGGTGCCCAGACTAAGCTAATAAATGATAATTCAAACGAAGATTACAGAATCAGCATGGTGATTGATTACATTTTAACTCATTCAGAAAAGAAATATAGTTCTAAAGATTTAAGTAAAATGTCCGGTCTTTGCGAAACTTCATTTAGAAAATTATTCAAAAAACAAACCGGAAAATCTCCGAATGAATGGATAAGAGATTTGAGAATAACTACCGCCTGTCGTTTATTGCTTTCAACGGATGATAACATTAATGAAATAGCATATAAAGTTGGATTTGATGATGTCAATTATTTTATAAGAGTTTTTAAAAAGAAATTAGGGAATACCCCCAAAAAATTCAGAGAAATAGCGGCGAAATACAATATTTGAAATTTGTAAACTGTAATTTTTCTATATTTTAAAGTAATACGCAAGTATTCTAAGTATAAAGCTGAAACTTCTATGTCTAAAGACATAGAAAGGGACTGTTGCAAAATACAGGTTTCTCACAAGTTATTATGGTAAATCATAAGGATTTATCTAAAAACTTGTGTAGATTCTTAAAAGGCAACAGTCTTTTTTTGTTTGAGAGCGCCTCTTTCTGCTATGCTTTTCGATATCAGTTTTTCTAAACTTGATTGGTTCTACTTAGGAACAGGATACGATATCCGCCTTTTAGTATGGTAAAAGTACAATATGCCCCAATCGGTAAAAATATACAAAAAAATTCGGAAAAAGCACAAAAAAACAACATTTATAATAATACAAAACCGTTTTGTGCTACTTTTTACCGGATTTTCTATATAAATATTCAAAGAAAAACAATATAATGATTTTGTAACGACAAAATGCACAATTTTATAATTTGGAGGTAATTATGAAAAAACTTTTAAGCATTATGTTGATTTTGGTTTTAACGGCATCTTTGCTAGCCGGTTGTAAGAATGATGCCACATCAGAGAAAGAAAACAAGGTTTCCACGGATGGAAGTAAAACTGAAAAGGAAGACAAAAAGCAGGAACAAGGTCAATCAGAAAATAGTGCAACAAGCGAGTTGGAAGGAGAAATAACTTTTTGGCACTCCTTTACACAAGGCCAAAGACTTGAAGTAATTCAAAAGGCAGCTGATAAATTTATGAAGGATAATCCAAAGGTAAAAATAAATATTGAGACTTTTTCATGGAATGACTTTTATACAAAGTGGACGACCGGCTTGGCCTCCGGAAATGTTCCGGATATGAGTACAGGACTTCCGGGGCAAGTAATTGAAATGATTCATTCGGATGCTTTGATTCCTTTGAATGATTTGGTAGATGAAATTGGTAGAGATAAGTTTCCGGATGCTGCACTAGGTGAAGGAAGGGTTGACGGAAATGAATATTCTATTCCGCTTTATTCTCACTCACAGGTTATGTGGATTAGAAAAGACTTGATGGAAAAAGAAGGAATCGAAGTACCTAAGACCTGGGATGAGTTTTATGATGCAGCGGTAAAACTGACGAAAGATGGAGTTTACGGTTGTTCGTTCCCAAGTGGTACAAATGACTTTCAAGCAACCAATTTTCTCAATTTTTATGTAAAAAGTGTTGGAGAAAGCTTGTTGACGGAAGATTTAAAGGCTAATTTGACAAGTGATATCGCAATTGAGGGTATTGAGTTTTGGTTGAAGGTATATGAAAAATGCTCGCCGAAGGATTCTATCAACTATAATGTTTTAGATCAAGCCACTTTATACTATCAGGGGAAAACAGCATTTGACTTTAATAGCGGTTTTCAAATTAATGGTGTTAAAGCGAACTCACCCGATTTGCTAGAATATGTAGATGCCTATCCGATACCTACGAAAAAAGGATTTGAGCAAAAGAAAGGTCTTACAACTGCAAACACTCCGATGGTTGTATGGCGAAATTCAAAGCATCCTGAAGTGTGTAAGGCATTTATGAAAACTTTATTTGAAAAAGATACTTACATCAATTTCTTACATTCTGTACCGGTAGGTATGTTGCCTTCCATTCAAGGAATTGCCGAAGAAGCGGAATATAAAAATCATCCGATTATCCAGCAATTTCAACATGTAGAAAAAGTAATAGGTGAAGCGATTCCGGAGGGAACAGCGATTGGCTATGAGCATGGTCCTAGTATTCAAGCAGGTATTTTGCTGAACCAACACATCATTGAGAAAATGTTTCAAGACATTATAACAAATGGAACAGATGTTAGAGAAGCGGCAAAAAAAGCAGAAGATGAATTAAATGCAATAATAGAAAGTGTGCAGTAGCATTAAGTAGTAAACTCGA
Source organism: Eubacteriales bacterium (assembly GCA_030535295.1). Classification (GTDB taxonomy): domain Bacteria; phylum Bacillota; class Clostridia; order Lachnospirales; family Vallitaleaceae; genus W11650. The sequence continues at coordinate 8,398 of JAUMXK010000006.1, forward strand.
AAATTCATTTTAAGAAGAAGGAAAACTGGATGAAAAATAGAGACTATGTAAAATGGATATTTGTATTGCCGGCGTTGATTATAGTGACATTATTAATATTTTATCCGATTATGTCCAGTATATATTATAGTTTTACAAATAAGAATTTAATTAAAACGACTTACAAATTTGTAGCATTAAAAAATTATCAAGTTGTTTTGACGGATGATGTATTTTTAAAATCGTTTATAAATTCAGTAAAGTGGACTATATTTTCATTACTGGGACAAATATCAATTGGTTTTATGACTGCCTTAGCATTAGATAAAGTAAAGTATTGCAAAAAGATTTACAGAACCCTTTTGATTATACCATGGGCATTCCCTTCCATAGTAATAGCCTTTTCTTGGAAATGGATTCTAAATGGAGTTTATGGATTTTTGCCTAATTTGCTATTGGATTTAGGGTTTGTAAATGAGTTGCCGCAATTTTTAACGGACAAGACATTCGCATTTATTTGTCTGGTCCTGATAAATATATGGTTTGGGGCACCCATGATTATGGTAAATGCTTTATCGGCACTGCAAACAGTTCCGAGAGATCAATATGAGGCAGCCAGGATTGATGGTGCCAGTCCGTTGCAATCTTTTGTTCACATTACATTTCCGCATATTAAAGTGGTAATGGGATTGCTGGTAGTACTTAGAACAATATGGATATTTAATAATTTTGATCTTATTTACTTAATCACGGGTGGTGGCCCTGCCGGAGAAACGGCGACGGTGCCAATATATGCTTATGATATGGGCTGGGGTACAAAATTACTCGGCAGAGCATCATCGGTAACAGTGTTGTTATTTTTATTTCTGTTGGTGATAAGTATAATGTACTTCAGAATTATAAATAAGTGGGAAAAGGAGGCTTGACCGTATGAAGAGTATACAAAATAAAATATTAGGATTCTTTTCTCATGTGTTTTTGATTATGTCAACTATTGTTGCTATATTCCCTTTGGTTTGGATTATTATATCCTCTATAAAGGGAAAGGGGGAGCTTACAGGGAATCCTACTGGATTCTTTCCGAAAGAAATCACTTTAGATTACTTCAGACATGTGATACAGGATTTAGGTTTTATAGTAAATATAAGAAATAGTGTCATTATTGCCTTGTTTACAACAGTGATTGCTATTACGGTATCCTCACTTGCGGCATATGGAATCGTCAGATTTTTCCCGAAGATAGGAAATATTATGTCGAAGGTACTGGTTACCACTTATATTTTTCCGCCTATTTTACTTGCCATTCCATATTCGATTGTAATGGGGAAAATTGGATTAACCAACACCAGAATCGGATTAATCATTGTGTATTTATCTTTTAGTATTCCGTATGCAGTGTGGCTTTTGGTCGGTTTTTTCAGGACAGTGCCGATTGGAATTGAAGAAGCGGCAAGGGTGGATGGTGCCAATAAATTTACCTGCTTTGTAAAGATTGTTTTGCCTTTAGTAGCGCCGGGAATTGTGGCGACTGCCATCTATACATTTATTAATGCCTGGAATGAGTTTTTATATGCATTAATATTAATTAACAACACCAAAAAAATGACAGTGGCTGTTGCTTTGCGGTCGTTGAGCGGAGCGGAAATATTAGACTGGGGAGATATGATGGCGGCTTCTGTATTGGTTGTTATACCATCGGTTATTTTTTTCTTTATTATACAAAACAAAATTGCCAGTGGTTTATCAGAAGGCTCCGTAAAATAAATGGTAATAGCTTATTAAAATACGAAATCTAACTAATTAAAGGAGTAAATATTTATGATTAAATATGGCGTTGTAGGTGTCGGATACTTTGGAGCGGATTTAGCTCGAATTATGAAAGAACAAGAAGATGCAGCTGTAACAATGGTATATGATCCGGAAAATGGAAAAATCATAGCCGAAGAACTTGAATGTGTTGCTGCGGAAAGCTTAGATGAATTGGTAAGCAGTAAGGAAGTGGATGTAGTGATAGTGGCTACTCCCAATTATTTGCATAAAGAGCCGGTGGTGAAAGCTGCCCAGAACGGAAAACATGTGTTTTGTGAAAAACCTATTGCATTGAATTACAAGGATTGCGCGGAAATGGTCAATGCATGCAAGGAAAACAATGTAACTTTTATGGCCGGACATATCATGAATTTTTTCAATGGCGTTCATCATGCAAAACAGTTAATCAATGACGGAGTAATAGGAGAAGTCTTATATTGCCATTCAGCCAGAAATGGTTGGGAAGATGTGCAAGACTCCATTTCATGGAAAAAAATAAAAGAAAAGTCCGGAGGGCATTTGTATCATCATATCCATGAACTGGATTGTGTTCAGTTTATTATGGGTGGAATGCCGGATAGAGTAACGATGGTAGGAGGAAATGTTGCTCATAATGGCGAAAAATTTGGGGATGAAGATGATATGATGTTTATCAGTATGGAATTTCCGAATAATCGATTTGCGGTATTGGAATGGGGATCAGCTTTTCGTTGGGGAGAGCATTATGTTCTGATTCAAGGTACCAAGGGTGCAATTAAATTGGATATGTATTACTGTGGAGGAACTTTAAAGGTTGATGGCAAAGAAGAAAAATTTTTAATTCATGAAAGCCAAGAAGAAGATGATGATAGAACGAGGATATATACCAGTACAGAAATGGATGGAGCGATACAGTACGGTAAACCGGGTAAAAGAACACCAATGTGGTTAAATTCGATTATGCGTAAAGAAATGAAATATCTTAATGATATCATGCATGGAATGGAACCTTCGGAAGAATTTGTGGACTTACTGACAGGAGTTGCAGCTAAAGCTGCGATAGCGACAGCAGATGCCTGCACATTATCCAGAAATGAAAACAGAAAAGTTGAATTAAAAGAAATTATAGGAGGATGATATGTTTAAGAAAACTTTATCTTTAATTGTTGCTTTAATTTTGGGTGTAAGCTTTTCTAATATGAATATAAGTGCGGAAACAAATGCTTTACTCATTCAAAAAGAAAACATTATCATTGGTGATTCGATTCATAGTATAAATGCAGAGGCCATTGAACATGGAATATATAGTAGAAATGAGGCAACAATTTATGTGGAATATGAATCTACTTCTAACAATCAATACCAATCTTTGATTAGTGCAGCTAACTCCTCTAACGGTAATAGAAATAGGCATTTTCATATTTATATTACACCATCAGGTGGCTTAGGAATGGAATTAAGAAACGAGGATAACGACTTTAAGTATACGCAGTTTATTGATAATGTAGTACCACACGAGGAAATAAATAAAATTGCATTTAAGGCAGATGCAACAAACAAAAATTATAAGCTTTTTGCAAATGGAAGTCTGGTGTCGACTTTAAATAAAGAAGATTATAAATTTTTACCAGATATTTTGGGTTTGAATTCTTTATCTCTAGGTGGAACACTTAGAGATGAACAAGAATATTATAAATTTAAAGGGCAAATACGAGAGTTAAGAATTTATAGTAATGCATTATCAGATGTTGATTTAGAAGAACTGACAAATAACGATAATAGTGGACTGTTATTAGACGCATCGAATATCAATATTGTAAAAGGAGAAGGATATGATCTAAGTAATGTACAAGCCTTTAATGAAATAAGGACATTAGAAGAAGGTACATTTATTCTAAAATACAAAGCAACAGATATTGAGGCATATCAATCACTTTTGAGTGTTGGAAATGGTACATTGGGCAATAGAGACAGGCATTTCCACATTTATATTGACAGGTCAGGTGGATTTGGATTTGAACTTAGAAATACAGACTCAGATTTTAAATATACTTCACATAGGCCAGCAGCTTTAAGAGGAAAGTATAAAGGAGAAGAAGTATATAATACTGTAGCTTTTAAGGCCGATAAAATAGCTAAAACATATAAAATTTTTGCAAACGGAGAGTTATTATCTGAAGAAAAGGTTTTAGATTTTAAATTTTTAGGCAATATAGCAGGTGTTAATAATATCTGTTTGGGTGCAACGATACGTAATGGGGTTAAGGAGTACTTGTTTGCAGGACATATTGATAATGCTAAAATATATAATTACCCAATATCGGATGACGAATTAATTGCATTAACAAGTAGTACGAAATATGGTAAAAATATTTATAGGGCTGGTGATAGTACGAATGCCAATTATTTCAGAATACCAACATTGTTGAAATTAGATGATGGAACGATAGTGTCGAGTATAGATGCTAGATATGGTGGTACTCATGATGCCAAAAGCAAAATAAATATTGCGTTTACAAAGAGTTATGACGGAGGCCAGACTTGGACAAATCCTACATTGCCATTGCGTTTTTATGACTATGAAGATCAAAAAATAGATTGGCCAAGAGATAATGTTGGAAAAAATAAAGTGATAAATGGAAGTGCATCGTTTATTGATTCAGTTTTATTGGAAGATAGGGTGAATCATAGACTGTTCCTATTTGCAGATGCTATGCCAGCGGGAATAGGTTTTGCGAATACGGCAAGAGGTTCAGGTTATAAAACAATTAATGGTAACAAGTATATTAAACTAAAATTAAATAATGAAACAAAATATAATTATTCTATAAGAGAAAATGGTATAATTTATAATGACATGACGGGAACGCCAACAACCTATAAAGTAGATGGTGAATACAATTTATTGAATAACAACGAATACTTGTATCAAGAACAATACAGTGTTCATTTTGAAGGTAATATGCTTAGGGAAGAAAAAAATGGCATTAATGTTAAAATGAATGTGTTTTATAAAGATTCTATTTTCAAGGTTTTACCGACTAATTTTTTGGTTATGAAATATAGTGATGATAACGGAGATACATGGTCTGATATGAAAATAATGAGCTCATTCAAAGGGGACGAGGAGAGAGTTCCGTTGTATGGACCTGGTGTTGGAACGCAAATAAAAAATGGGCCGCATGCCGGTAGACTAATAGTATCCATGTACTCAAGTATAACAGGTGAATTTGGTTTTTTGTATAGTGACGATTATGGAGATAATTGGAATTATGTAACTACAAGTTTAGTTTCGAGTGGTTCTTTTGCTGAAGCACAAATAATAGAAATGCCGAATGGAGATTTGAAAGTATTCCTTCGTACAAATGTAGGTAAGATTGGAGTTATTACCAGTGTAGATGGCGGGCAAACCTGGGGACCACAAACATATGTTTCCGGAATGCATGCTGCACAATATGGTACTCAATTATCGGCTATAAATTATTCGGGACTAATTGACTCTAAACCAGCAATTTTATTATCTGCACCAAATGCCACTAACGGAAGAAAGGATGGTAGAATTTGGGTCGGCTTAATTGAGGATACAGGAGGAACAGGGTATGATAAATATATAATTGATTGGAAGTATTCATATCAAGTTGATAAACCAGAATATGGATTTTCATACTCGTGTATGACAGAATTGCCGAATGGCGAAATAGGAATTTTATATGAAAAATATGACTCATGGTCAAGACAAGAATTGCATTTAAAGAATGTTCTTATCTATGAACAGCTTTCGATTGATGAATTAAAAAGTAATAATTGAAAATCATTTTGCTATTATAGGGAGTTTTTTGAAATTCACCATGAAGTTGATATGGTTTAAACATAAAAACCTGTAGCAAAAGATTTCAGAAGGTATTTTCTATCTTTAATTATAGAAGTCCTTCATGTAAAGTATGAAGACGAAGAAAATTACATATTAAGTAAAAAGAGGAGTTTTACAAAATGATTCAGATATCATTTTGTAATGCTCCTTTTTAAATTCTAAATATAAATCATTGCAAGCTCTCTTTTGTATATGGACCATTAAGCCAAAATCTCAAATCCAAACATCCAAAAGCAGGCATTACCTGACCAAGCATAAAATCAAAAGAAATTTACAAGGCTTTCCTCAAATAAAAACATTGAAAAAAAGGGGACCTTATAGTAAAATGATTAGTATCATGAGAAGAGAGGAAAAGATATGAAAAATCAAAAGATAAGAACCAGATTTGCACCAAGTCCAACAGGCAGAATGCATGTTGGCAATTTAAGAACAGCACTGTATGCCTATTTGATTGCGAAGCATGGGAATGGCGATTTTTTACTTAGAATTGAAGACACCGACCAGGTTCGCCAAATGGAGGGCGCACTGGAAATTATTTATAGAACAATGGACTTTGCCGGATTAAAGCATGACGAAGGCCCGGATAAAGATGGAGGCTATGGCCCGTATATCCAAAGCGATCGCCAAAAGGCCGGACTTTATTTGAAACATGCCAAAGATTTGGTAGAAAAAGGGGAAGCATATTATTGTTTTTGTACGGAAGAGCGTTTGGAAAAGCTGAAAGCGGAGCAGGAAGCGGAAAAAGGAGTGTATCGCTATGACAAGCATTGCCTGCATTTGAGTCCGGAAGAAATCAAGGAGAAACTGGAGTCCGGAGCACCATATGTCATTCGCCAAAACAATCCAAGTGAAGGAACCACTACATTTTCCGATGTTATTTTTGGCGATATTACCGTGCCGAACAGCGAACTTGAGGATATGATTTTAATTAAGTCGGATGGATATCCTACTTACAATTTTGCGAATGTTGTGGATGACCACCTAATGGAAATCAGCCATGTAGTCAGAGGAAATGAATACTTATCCAGTTCGCCAAAATACAATCGTCTGTACGAAGCATTCGGCTGGGAAGTGCCGACTTATGTGCATGTACCTTTGATTACCGACGAAGAGCATAAAAAATTAAGTAAGCGTTTGGGCCATTCTTCTTATGAAGATTTGCTGGAGCAAGGCTTCTTGAATGAAGCGATTATCAATTTCGTAGCATTGCTCGGCTGGAGTCCGAAAGATGAAAATGAAATGCTCTCTTTGAAAGAATTGGAAGAGCAATTTGACTTCCATCAAATCAAAAAATCACCGGCTGTATTTGATATGCAAAAATTCCGTTGGCTTAACGGTGAATATATTAAGAAACTTTCAGATGAAGAGTTCTACCAAAAAGTGGAAAGCATGCTGAAGGAATTCTTTACGGAAAATGAAGAGCTGGACTTACCTTTTATGGCGAGCCTTGCTAAGACCAGAGTGGAAACTTTGAATGATACCGTGGAATTACTTAAATTCTTCAAAGAAATGCCTGAGTTTGATGAAGAAATCTATACTCATAAAAAAATGAAAACCAATCCGGAAGTGGCAAAAGAAATGTTGGAAAAAATCATTCCGGTTCTGGAGGGCATCGAAGAATGGACACAAGAAAATATTCATGACAGGGTAATGAATTATTTGAAAGAACAGGAAATCAAAACAGGTATGATGCTTTGGCCGCTTAGAATAGCAGTTTCCGGACAAGAATCCACTCCGGGCGGAGCATTTGAAATTCTGAAGATTTTGGGCAAAAAAGAATCCATAAAAAGGGCAAAGGCCTCTTTGGAAAAGCTTCAAAATAAATAGAGAGGTCATGTATGAAACAGATATTTCAAAATGATTGGCAAGAAATATTGGCAGATGAATTTGAAAAGCCATATTATCAAAATTTACGCTCAAATCTGATACAGGAATATCGGACGCGGAAGATTTTTCCGCCTATGCATGAGATTTACTCAGCGTTTCATAAAACAGCTTATCAGGACGTGAAAGTTCTGATTTTGGGGCAAGACCCATACTTTAATGATAAGCAGGCGAATGGCTTGGCATTCAGTGTATCCAGAGAGGTGGAAATCCCGCCGTCTTTAGTGAATATATACAAAGAATTGGAAGATGATTTAAAGATTCCGCCGGCAAGTCATGGAGATTTGAGTGCCTGGGCAGAGCAAGGAGTGCTGCTCTTAAATGCGGTACTCACGGTGAGAGCTTATCAAGCGGCGTCCCATCGAGGACTTGGCTGGGAAGACTTTACAACAGAAGTTATTCGTAAGTTAAATCTAAGAGAAAAACCTGTAGTTTTTATTCTTTGGGGAAATGATGCCCGGAAGAAGAAATCCTTAATAACAAACCCGAAACATTTTATTATTGAGTCAGCCCATCCTTCTCCGTTATCATCGTATCGAGGATTTTTCGGTTCCAAACCGTTTAGCAAGTGTAATCAGTTCTTGAAAGCTAACGGAATGAAGGAGATAGACTGGCATATTAATTAGGAGGCATAGATTGAAAATCAGAATCGGACTGCTTGGTCTGGGAACGGTCGGCGGCGGTGTGTATAAGCTGCTTGCCAATAGAACGGAAGCGATTAAACAGCAAATAAACAGTGAATTGAGTATTGATAAGATTTTAGTCAGGGATATTGCCAAAGCAAGAAAATTGGAAATTCCGCAAGAAATTTTAACTACAGATTACAATGAAATTGTCAACAATCCCGAGATTGATATCGTAGTAGAGCTGATTGGCGGTATTGAGCCGGCCTATCAATACATTACCGAAGCCCTGCAAAACGGGAAGTCGGTAGTGACAGCCAATAAAGATGTGATTGCCGATTATGGAGTGCGTTTACACCGGCTGGCGGCAGAATATGGAGCGGATTTGTGCTATGAAGCCAGTGTGGCCGGTGGCATTCCGGTGCTTCGGGGTCTGGTTCAGGGATTGGCCTCCGATGCTATTTACAAAGTGATGGGCATTGTCAACGGTACGACCAATTATATCATGACGCAAATGACGGAAAACAGTCTGGACTATCAAACCGCATTAAAGCAGGCACAGGATTTGGGCTTTGCCGAGCCCGATCCGACCAATGATGTGGAAGGTTTGGATGCGGCCAGAAAGATGACGATTCTGGCTTCCTTGGCGTTTTCTATGGGGCTGAAGATGGATACTGTTAAGGTAAAGGGTATTTCCGGTGTTACCTTGGAAGATATTCAGGCGGTAAAAGAATTTGGCTATGTTATCAAATTGATTGGGGTAGCCAAACAAGATGACGGAAAGGCTGAAATTTCCGTAGAGCCTACTCTCCTAAAAGAAAGCCATCCTTTGGCAGCGGTAAAAAATGAATTTAATGCCATTTATCTTTATGGACATGCGGTGGGAGAAACTATGTTTTACGGACCGGGGGCCGGAGAAATGCCGACAGCAATGGCAGTCGTTTCCGATATTATGGAAAGTGCCAAAAATAAGATTCTGGGAGTGGAAGGTAAGCGCCTTTGGAAACCTTATATCTTGCCGGTCATGAAATCTCCTGAAGAAATGGAAGCAAAGTATTTCCTGCGCCTTTTGGTGAAAGATGAAGTGGGTGTTCTCAATAAAATTACCGAGATTTTCTCCAAACATCAAATCAGCATTGAAAATATATTGCAAAAGTTGAATCATCAAAAAGACCAGGCAAATCTTATCATTGTAACGCATAAATTAATTCAAAGCAACTTCGAAAGGGCATTGCAGGATTTGAACAGCATTCCGGCAATTATCGAAGTTAAGAGTTGCTATCGTGTAGAAGATTAAATGAGAAAAGCTTTCAAAATCTAGAATTTTGGGAGCTTTTTTTAGAACAAAGTGAAATAAAAAACAAAAGAGCAGTCTTTTAAAGTGGTAAAAAATATGGTATACTGGAGTGATTGAATTTACCAATCTTTAAAAAAATGTAAAATAAAAAATATAAGGAAAGAGAGAGGCTATGAGTGCTTTATTAGAAGTAAAAAATTTACATTCACAAATTGAGGACAGAGAAATTTTAAAAGGGATTGATTTGACGGTAATGCCGGGGGAAATCCATATTATCATGGGACCGAACGGTGCAGGAAAATCTACCTTGGCATACACCTTGATGGGACATGAAAAATATGAAGTGACAGAAGGCGAAGCATTACTGGAAGGACAGGATTTATTGGATATGAAAGTAGATGAAAGAGCCAAAGCAGGTCTTTTTATGAGCTTTCAAACACCGGAAGTGATTCCCGGAATTACAGTGGAGAACTTTTTAAGAGCCGCCAAGACAGCAGTAACCGGAGAAACACAAAAAGTGATTCCGTTTAAAAGAGAATTAATGAAAAATATGGAATTGCTCAATATGGATGTCAAATATGCGAGTCGCTATTTGAATGAAGGCTTTTCCGGCGGTGAAAAGAAGAAAAATGAAATCCTGCAAATGCTTACTTTGCAACCCAAAGTGGCAATTTTGGATGAAACAGATTCCGGACTTGACGTAGATGCTATTAAAGTCGTAGCAGACGGAGTAAAGGCCTTTGCCGGTGAAAACAATGCGATTATTGTCATCACACACTATGATAAGTTATTATCTTATTTAGAGCCGGATTATGTGCATATTTTGGTAGATGGCAAGATTGTAAAGACCGGTACGGCGGAACTTTCCAAGACTATCAACGAAAGCGGTTTTGAAGAATTTGTAAAATAAGAATCAAGGTGGATTTGGGAGATGGTCAGCAAGTGATGAAATAGAGCGGATTTCGTTATAATATTTTAGACTACGGATATCACCAAGGAACTTCCCCAAATAGAATCAAGATTAGAAAATAATCAAGCTTGTAAGAGTTTGGCATAAAGGTTCGGTGAAAAATAAACAGATGAGGAGAAAACAGTGGAAGAAAAACGTAAAACTTATGTCCCTGATGTAGAAAGAGGGATTTATGATATAAAAGACGAAGAAAACTATGAATTCAAAACGGATTCAGGTTTGACAGAAGAGATAGTAAGAGAGATTTCAGCAGAAAAAAATGAACCGGAATGGATGTTGGATTTGAGATTAAAATCCTTGAAAATATACAATAGTAAGCCAATTCCCACCTGGGGAGCGGATATTTCCGGATTGAACATGGATGACATTGTTACCTATGTTCGTCCCAATACCGCTATGAAACACACTTGGGATGATGTGCCGGAAGATATCAAAAATACATTTGAACGCTTAGGAATTCCGCAAGCCGAAAGAGAATCTTTGGCAGGGGTCGGTGCACAATATGACTCGGAAGTGGTTTACCACAATTTGCAAAAAGAATTGGCAGACCAAGGAGTTGTTTATCTGGACATCGAAACGGCAGTTCGAGAATATGACGACATTGTCAAAGAACACTTTATGAAGCTGGTACCGCCAACAGACCATAAATTTGCGGCACTTCACGGAGCGGTCTGGTCCGGTGGCTCTTTTGTATATGTACCGGAAGGAGTGCAAGTGGAGATCCCATTGCAATCCTATTTCCGTTTGAATGCAAAGGGTGCTGGCCAATTTGAGCATACATTAATCATCGTGGAAAAGGGCGCAAAACTTCATTTTATTGAAGGCTGCTCGGCTCCGAAATATGATGTAGCCAACTTACATGCCGGTTGTGTAGAACTGTATGTACGGGAAAACGCAACACTTCGCTACTCGACAATTGAGAACTGGTCGAAGAACATGTATAACTTAAACACCAAGCGCTCCGTGGTTGAAAAGAACGGAAGAATGGAGTGGGTATCGGGCTCCTTCGGCTCCAGAGTATCCATGCTTTATCCGATGACCATCTTAAAGGGTGAGCATGCCAAAATGGAATTTACCGGAATTACCTTTGCCGGAGAAGGACAACATCTGGATACCGGAAGTAAGGTGGTTCATGCGGCCAGTCATACGACCAGCAATATCAATACCAAATCCATTTCCAAAGATGGCGGCTATGCTTTCTATCGTGGACTGGTAAAGACTACTCCGAATGCGGAGCACTGCAAATCAACGGTTTCCTGTGAATCTTTAATGCTGGATAATCAGTCAAAGTCGGACACCTTACCGATTATTGCTCTTGCCAATGATAAGATAGATATGGGACATGAGGCGAAAATCGGACGTATCAGTGATGATGCGATTTTCTATTTGATGTCCAGAGGGATTGATGAAATAGAAGCAAAGACCATGATTGTCAGTGGTTTTGTAGAGCCGATTACCAAAGAATTGCCTTTGGAATACGCAGTTGAGCTGAATAACTTGATTACCCTGGAATTTGTCGGCTCGATAGGATAGGAGAAAAAGATGGGAAATTATTTAAAATATAGAGAAGACGCAAAAAAGCTCTTTGATAGTTTGACATATCCTGCCTGGAAAAGAATGGGTTATACAGAATATCAAGAGCCGGTATTAACAAAACTAAGCAGTCAGCCGATAATTGATTCGGATATTGAATTGGGTGAATTAAGTGATTTGACGGAGCAACAGGCAGATGCTTTCTATCAGGGCTTTCAAGAAAAGCAGTATGGTGTCAATCCGAAATTTGTTTCGCTTACTGAAAGTCAAAGCAATTTCAGTAAGGTCTACCATTTCAAAAAAAATCAAGTGGTGGAAAATCCGATTCGCCTGCAATTTGACTTGAGTAGCGAAGAAACGCTTGCAGATGAACATCTTATTTATGCTGAAACAGGAGCGGAAGCAACTCTGATTTTGGAATATCAGGCAGAAGAAAAAGGCATCCAAAACGCAAGTCAATTTCATATCGGCTTAATCAAAGTAATCGCAGAAGAAAATGCTCATATCAAGGTTTTTGTAATTCAAACATTACCGAAGAGCAAGGTTCATATTATGAATGCAGTGGCCAATTGTGCAAGAGATGCCAAAGTGTCTTTTTTCAGTGTGAGTCTTGGTGCAGATGTAGTAGCTTCTGATTATAGAAGTTTCTTGATTGGAGATAATGCCGCTTCGGACATTGAAGCTGTTTATCTGGGAGAAGAAGAAAATCGTTTGGATTTGAGTTATAATATTCAGCATTATGGCAAATGTACCGATTCATATATAGAAGTAAATGGTGCCCTATCCGGAAAAGCCAAAAAGGTATTCCGTGGAGATTTGTATTTTCACCGTGGTTCGAAGGCTTCGACCGGTAAGGAAGCGGAATTTGTGATTTTACTGGATGAAAAGGTAAAAGCAGATTCGATTCCGGCTCTGTTTTGTGATGAAGATGATGTTTCCGGTGAGCATGCTGCCAATGCCGGTACCGTAGATGAAAATAAGTTGTTTTACTTGATGAATCGTGGTTTTTCCGAAACCGAAGCCAAGAAATTGATTATCAGAGCGGCCTTTTCCGGTGTGATTGACAGGCTTCCTTTGCCGGATTTAATGGAAAGAGTCGAGAAAAACTTGGAGGGAAAATTATTGCATGTGTAATAATAGTGAAATTCGAAAATTATTTCCGTCCATTGCACAAAATCCCAATATTATTTATTTTGACAATGCTGCCTCTACGCAAAAGCCGGAGGCAGTGATTGACAAGATAATGCAGTATAATCACAGAGGACACGCCAATATCCATCGAGGAGCTTATTCCTGGTCTGTGGAAGCGACCGCAGAGTATGAAGGGGTTAGAGCCAAGACGGCTCGATTTATTCATGCGGAAAAGCCGGAACAGATTATTTTTACCAGAGGAACGACGGAAAGTATTAATTTGGTGGCGTCCACGTTTGGTCGTTCAGAAATAAAAGCAGGAGATAAGATTGTCGTCAGTCTGTTGGAGCATCATAGCAATTTTGTGCCATGGCAACAATTGGCATTGGAGAAAGATGCCGTATTGGATTTTTTACCGATTGATGCGGAAGGGAACTTAATAGAAGAAGAATGGGATAATGTCATAACCGAAGGCGTGAAACTGGTTGCAATTACCATGATGTCCAATGTGCTTGGTGTGGCTACTCCGATTCAAAAGATTATAGAAAAAGCTCACAAGGTCGGAGCTGTGGTCATCGTAGATGCTGCGCAAGCAATTCAACATCAGAAAATTGATGTTCAGGTTCTTGATGCAGATTTTCTTGTTTTTAGTGCTCATAAATGTTTCGGTTTGACGGGAACCGGAGTGCTATATGGTAAAAAGCATTTGCTCGAAGCCATGCCGCCTTATCAGTACGGCGGAGACATGATTGAATATGTGACGAAGGAAAAGACGACTTTTGCTCCATTGCCGGAAAAATTTGAAGCCGGTACTTCCAATATCGACGGAGTATTGGCCTTTGGAGCGGCTATGGATTTTATTGAAAGCATCGGCTGGGAAAGAATAAGGCAAATCGAGCAGGAATTGACCGGATATGCCATTGAGAAAATGAAGGCTACCGAGCATATCAGGCTTTATGGAAATATGGAAATGACAGAATGTAGGGGACCGGTTATTCCTTTCAATGTAGAAGGGGTACATCCGCATGATGTTGCCAGTATTTTGGATCATTCCGGCATTGCTGTACGCTCAGGACATCATTGTGCACAGCCGCTCATGCATGAGCTGAAAATCCCGTCAGCTGTCAGAGTTAGTTTCAGCATTTACAATACCAAAGAAGAAATTGACATTTTTATAGAAAAGTTAAAATCCGTCAGGGGGTGGTTAGGATATGGATCTTAGTCAAATTTATACGGAAGTAATTACCGAGCACAATCGTTCCACACACAACAGAAGGACATTGAGTCATTTCACGCATAGTGAGCACGGACACAATCCAAGTTGTGGAGATGATATTACCTTAGAACTTGAGCTGGTAGACGGCGTGATACGAGATGCCGCTTTCACCGGAACAGGCTGCGCCATCAGTCAGGCATCGACTTCGATGATGATTGATTTGATGAAAGGATTAAAAGTAAAAGAAGCAAAAGAAAGAACGGAAGCTTTCCTTGCAATGATTAAAGGTGAGCAGGACGAAAACGATTTGGAAGACTTACTGGAAGATGCCGTCATACTTGCCAATATCAAGAATATGCCGGCACGTGTAAAATGTGCTGTTTTAGCATGGCATACTTTAGACGAGGTATTAAAAAAAGAAACAGGAGAATAAAATGGAAAACTCGCCACAACTTGATTATATGGATTATTTGTTGACCAAGACGATGGAGAAAAAAGGGACGGATCTTCATTTGTGTGCAGGAAGTAAGCCTTTAATGCGTGTAAATTCACAATTGATAGAAGTCGAAGGCTCCGAGAGGCTAAAGCCCGACCAAATTGCCAGCTTTGTACATGGCTATTTGACCGATTTTCAAATGCAGGAACTGCAAAGAGAAAAATCTTTGGACTTTTCTTATTCCAAGAGTAATTTCGGTCGCTATCGTTGTAATGTATATTATCAAAGAGGTACTTATGCCATTGCCATTCGTGCGTTGCCGATTGAAATTCCAAAGTTTGACAATTTGGGTTTACCGGAAGTCATTCGTGGTTTTGCGGGCAAGCAAAAAGGTCTGGTATTGATTACCGGAGCAACCGGCAGTGGAAAATCGACTACTTTGGCAAGTTTGGTGGATTATATCAACGAAACTTATAAATACCACATTATCACGGTGGAAGATCCGCTGGAATATTTGCATGGACATAAAAACAGTATGGTCACACAAAGAGAAGTCGGTGGTGATACCGTTGATTTTCCTTCGGCCTTAAAATCTGCTCTAAGAGAAGATCCGGATGTGATTATGGTCGGAGAAATGCGTGATATGGAAACGATGTCTACCGCATTGACCGCAGCTGAAACCGGCCACTTAGTCCTGACCACATTGCATACCAGCAGTACCGTCAAGGCGATTGACCGGATTTTGGATGTCTTCAGCAAAGAGCAGCATGCACAGGTGCAAAGTCAGCTGGCAACCGTATTGGAGGGCATTGTGTCGCAACAATTGCTCCCTAAGGCAGACGGCTCCGGATTGATTGTGGTTGCCGAAGTGCTGACGGTGACACCGGCGGTTCGAAATATGATTCGGGAAGGCAAACATTTTCAAATATCCAATTTAATTCAAACCGGTGCAAAGCAAGGAATGGTTTCTATGGAAAGAACCTTGGCAAAACTTGTCAAAGAGGGAGTGATTACCCGTGAAACCGGTTATTTGCGCTCGACCGATTCCCAACTCTTTGAAAGCTATTTAAATCAACCAATTCTGTAATAGGAGGAAAGAATGAAAGATAACAAAGGAAGGTTAAGTAAATCTGAGCTGATATTGTTTTCCAGACAATTGTCTCTGGCACTCAATTCAGACATTAGTATCACGGAGGGTTTAAACATTATTCAATCCAAGTCGGAAAATCCGATTCTTGTCAAAGCATTGGAGGAAATAGTGGCAAAAGTCTATACCGGCTACAGTTTTGCAGATGCCATGGAAGAGCAGGAAGAAGTCTTTTCCCGATTTTATGTGGATATGGTGAAAATCGGTGAGGAAAGCGGTAATCTTGCAGAGATTTTGGAACAGGTATCACAATCTTATGAAAGAGAAGTTGTCACTGTCAAGAAAGTCAAGCAGGCGGTTACCTATCCTCTTATTTTGACATTTTTGATGTTCGGAGTCATTGTATTATTGATTACCGAAGTAATGCCGATGTTTGACAGGGTTCTTAAGTCGCTGGGTGGAGATATGCCGCAAATTACCAAAGTGATTTTACAGGTGGGTTATTTTCTGAAAGCATACGGCTGGATTCTTCTGCTGGTTTTGGCATTGATTGCACTGGGAATGTACTATTATCAAAAAACAGAAAAGGGAAAAAGGTTTTTTGACCGGGTTAAGTTTATGCTGCCATACCAAAAGGAATTGACAGCTTCGATTTTGGCTTCTCGTTTTGCCAGAAATCTGGGACTTTTGATGTCGAGCGGTATTCCTGTTAATAGAGCACTGGAAATGATTTATCCGATTATTGATAATCAATACTTGGCAGAAAGAATCAAAGACAGCATTCATGAAGTCAATATGGGTGTGGGTCTGGATGAAGTGGTGGACAAACTTAATTTGTTCCCGAAATTGTTGATAAAGCTGTTTTCTGTGGGCGTGGCAACGGGACAAATGGACAAAGCTCTACTCAGAGCGGCAGATGAAATGGACAGTGATGTGGAAGATAAGCTGACAAAATTGACGACGGTACTAGAACCGCTATTAATCATTATTTTGTCGGTAATTGTGGGAGTTATTTTGATTTCCGTTGTTTTACCGGTTGTCAGCATTATGAACAATATCGGATAAGGAGGGACTTATGAAACGTTTCTCTATGAATACGAACATGATAGCATTGTTTTTCATATTGCTGGTTTTGGCGGTGCTGATATTTCAGATGAAAAATTATGATATCTCGGATAAAGAGATGGGAACCGAAAAGATTGAAGAAATTATCCGTCATTATGCCACTACTTGCTATGCGTTGGAGGGAAGTTATCCTTCCAGTTTGGAGTATTTGCAAAAAAACTATGGCCTAATAATCAATGAAGACCAATATGCTTATCATTATGATGCCTTTGCCTCCAATATCTTACCGGATATTAAGGTTTTGAAGAAACCGGAAAGTGAGGCAGAGAATGAATAAAAAAGCGATTTCTGTGGAATCTTTATTTGTCATGGTCTTATTTATGGTTTTTGCACTTTCCATTGTTATCATGATTATGAGCGGAAAAACGAGTTATGAAAATATCTTGAATGAAAAAGAGAATGCGGAAAATATGAGAGTCACCAGCTCCTATTTACGAGTGAAGTTGATTCAAAATAAGCAACTCGGCGCTATCGAAGTCAGGCACGAACCGAGCCTGGACATTGACTTGCTGGAGATTAAACAATTTGGTGAAGCCAGTGAGTTTAAAACCGTTATTTATTTTTATCAAGGTAAAATTTGGGAGGCATATCAAGCAGTCAATGAAGAGTTTAACCATGATTTGAGTGAAGCTGTGATTGACTTGAATGCGGAAGCCATTCGTTTTGAACAGACCTCAAAAGGGCTTCAAATTAAGTATTTAATGAATCAGGAAGAAGTGGAGCAATTTGTTGCTTTGAAATTGGAGGAGGCTAAATGATAAAACAGAATAACAAAGGGTTTACCCTGATTGAAATTATCATTTCCATTGCCGTTTTATCTATTATTTCAGCGATTTTCCTAGAGCTTTTCATTAAATCGGATTTGGTGCAAACACAGGGAAAAAATATTGACGAAATGGGATTTCTCAGCAGTAATTTATTGGAATCTTTGTTTGCAGAAGATGAGCTCGCAGCTTTTATCGAAAGCAGTAAGCCGCAAAAGCAGTCGGAAGATGGAAACGGTGTGCAGTTGGAATATTATTTCAACAGTCGATTACAACCGACCTCGGAAGAAGAAAGTCAATATAATTTGAATCTTTCTATTATGGAAAAAGAAAGCCTGAAAAAGGGAAAGATATATATGGTGTCGTTAAGTGCGTTTTCTAAGGATAAAGAAGAACCTTTCCAGGTTATCACTCATTTTTATGAGAAGGGAGGGGAGTAGCATGAAACGGGCATTAAATAATAACAGGGGAGCAACCTCTGTATTGATTATGGTTATGATGATTATTTTGATGATTTTCGGTCTGGCTGCTCTTACTACTTCGGTTGCATCCAAAAAGTTGGCAGAAAAAAATGCCGGTTGGATGAAAGAGTATTACGCTTTGCAAGGAGAAGCCACAATTGCGTATGCAAGGATGGTGGATGCGATGTCTTTGGATGAGGCGGGATTGGATTTAAATAAAATTGAGAATTCTTTACTGCGCCTTTTGAAAACCAACAATAATTTCAGTTTTCAAAAGACCGATTATCCGGAAGAACCGATAGTAATTGAAATGGAAGTAAAGGAGAGCGGTAAGCAGGACGGCAAAGCGATTTTTATGAGATTTTCTTTGGTTTTGAAGGAGAATCATTATGTTTTGCGAACCGACCGTTGGCTTGAAAAGCAACCTGAGATTTTCAGCGAAGAAGATGAATTGCATTTCTCGGACATCAATATGGAATAAGTCCTGATTTTGGTGGAAACCGGTCAGGCAAACGGCAATCAAAGGAATCACATCAAAAATGGAGGTCTGGAATGATTAAAGCAGCTTTTTTTGATATTGACGGTACTTTGTATCGAGAGGGTTTGTTAACCAGTATTTTTAAGAAATTTATCAAGTCGGAAATTATCGATGCTGATATCTGGTATCAAGATGTTCAGGATAAATATAACCAATGGGATAAGAGAGTGGGCAACTACGATGACTACTTGATTAAAATTGCCGAGAAATATATTGAGGCGGTTCGGGGGCTGCATCGTTCACAGGTGGAATACATTGCACAAAAAGTGGTTGAGCAAAAGGGAGATAAGGTCTATATCTATACCAGAGATAAGATCTTATGGCATAAGGAACAGGGGCACATGGTGATTACGGTTTCCGGCTCACCTTATGAACTGGTCAAGGCCATGAGTATTAAACATGGCTTTGATGCGTATCGTGGTACGGTCTATGAGCTGGATGAAGAAGATAGGTACACGGGCAATTTGAATCCTCTCTGGGATAGTGTCAGTAAGCAAAAGGAGATTGAGCGTCTGGTCAGGGAGTATCAGATTGACTTATCGGAGTCTTATGCTTACGGGGATACCGCCGGAGATTTTATGATGCTAAAGAGTGTAGGACATCCGGTTGCTATGAATCCGACGAAGGAGCTGCTGCAAAAGATTTTCTCCGATGAAGAAATGATGAAAAAGGCAAATGTGGTTGTCGAAAGAAAGGACAATATCTATCAGTTGACTCCGGAAATGCTGAAACAGGGGAAGGTACTTTAGAGCCTTCATTATAATATTTAAAAGGGAAGAAAATTGCAATCTGGCAATTATTCTTCCTTTTTTATTGGATTTGCCGATTGTCCATCACAATAAAAGAGGACATAGAGGTGATAGATTTTTGAGAGAATATCGTGAATTGACAGAAGCTCATCAGGCTCATCACTGTGTTGCCTGTCGGAAATGCGAAAAACTTTGTCCGCAGAATATTCGAATTGCAGACAGGATGTTCGAGATTAAGCAATTAGTGAGTTTGGCGGAGTCGATTCCGAACTAGTGGAAAATGATTGGTGCAGCTTTGGCATATAGAGATATCAAGAAAAAAGGGACTTTTGCATTTTGTTCGGCAATAGTCCCTTCGTTGATTTCGTTTTTATTTTAATTTCAATTTACAAACTGGTTCGTTGGCAGCGGTTTCTCCGGTGGTGGTCTCAAAGCTGCTTACAATATCCTGATTCATAATGACTACGATGACATCTTCGACTTTACCTTGAGAGCGAATATAGTCAAAGTCAGCAGTAATCAGTGGTTCTCCGGCACTTACTTTTTGGCCGTCTGTCACATGGATGGTCAAGCCGTCTCCCTTTAATTCTACGGTATCGAGTCCGACATGAATTAACAGTTCAATGCCATTGGTAGTGCGTAATACCACGGCATGCTTTGTCTTAAAGGCTTGAACGACTTCTGCATCGGCCGGAGAATATATGATGTTATCCTTTGGCTGAATCGCAAAGCCGTCACCCATCATTTTTTGGGAAAATACTTCATCTGCAACTTCTGTAATTGGAATGACATTCCCGGCAACAGGGGAATTTAAAGTTTCTGTCTTTTTAAATAAACCAAACATAGATAATCCTTTCTTGATAGTGAAATAGAGTAAATAGTTCTGCTTTTCCTTATTTTGCTTTTTGCGGATTTCGTTTATCCCAAAAGTGAATTTGGCTTAGGAAAAGCTTTGCAATATATAAAACCTTAAAGTTAAAATACCATTTTTAGCAGGTAAAGTCAAGAAATATTAAAAGAATGATAAAATATATACAATTTTAGGCTATTGGAAATCCGCTTTGTTTCGATTATAATAATAGATACTTGTGTGCTATAAAGTGTATTTAACTTTTTCACGTTCCTTGGAAGCTTTTTTTAGGATTTTTAAATAGCCGGGAGCAAAAGCGATCTTGCACGGCAGGGTGTGAAAGTATCTGTCGTGAAAACACTTACGGCGTAAATCACGAAAGTGGTGAAAGCATGTGGCCCTCTTTCGAAGCGGATAAAGTCAAAAAAAGGCTGTGAGAAAGTAGAGTAAGTGCATTAATGTTTCGAAGGATAAAAAGAAGAAAATAAAGTGTAGAATAGAGGATGTTATGTTAGATTTTTTGTTGGAACAGGGTGTAAATCCAAGCTTAATTGAAGATGTAAAGGCATTTCGTAGGTTTTATGATGTGGCAGAGGAGGTAAAAGAACGGATACCGGTACCGAAGTTTCGGTATATGGGCAAGGAAATTTGGGAAATGGCATTATCTGCTTTGCTAAGTGGGGAAAATTTGCTTTTAAGCGGAATGAAAGCGACCGGAAAGAATGTGTTGGCTGAAAATTTGGCAACGGTTTTCGGCAGACCGCAATGGACAAGTTCTTTCCATATTAATACGGACCAAAGTTCTTTAATCGGTACAGATACTTATACCGGAGGAGAGGTTCGCTTTCGTCCGGGGAGTATTTATCAGTGTGCGGTTTATGGTGGTTTTGGGGTGCTGGATGAAATCAATATGGCAAAGAATGAAGCGGTAGCGGTACTTTATTCGGCGTTGGATTATCGTCGCCAAATTGATGTGCCCGGATATCGTCAAATAAACTTACATGAAGCGACACGTTTTATCGGCACCATGAATTACGGTTATATCGGCACCAAGGAGCTCAATGAGGCGTTTGCTTCCCGATTTATGGTTTTGGACATACCGCCGATGTCCGAAGAGAAAATCCAAAGTATATTATTGAATGCTTTTCCGAAGCTCCGTCCGGACTATGCACTGGCATTTGCCGGACTGTTTTTGGATTTGCAAAAGAAATCCCTTAATTCAGAGATTTCGACGAAGGCAATTGATTTCCGTGGTTTTATGGGAGCGATTCGAGCCATGCAGCATGGTCTAAAACCGGAATTGGCTGTCAAAATGGGTATTTCCGGAAAAGTTTTTGATGAGTTTGAAAAAGAAGTGGTACAAGATGTGATTGACCTGCGAATTCCCAAAAATATGGAAGCAAAGGATTTGTTTGTGGAATAGAACAAGAGGAAACTATGATATACAATAAATACACAGAGGATTCGGAAAGGGAATGGCTGAAGGAGAGAAGTCAAAATATTTTTTGGACGATTTTGGGAGATTACGAACAAAAAATGCCCTCTCTTTATGTAGAAGATATGGAAAAGGCCAGACATTTGTCCATCATCTGGGGGGCTACTTATTATTATTTTGATATCAAAATGATTCAGGGTTTTGTGCGATATATTGCGGCAAAGCCTGATTTTTATGCCGTTTTTTATCAAGTACTTTGGCATACTTTGGAAGAGTATTGTTACCTTCATTTAAGCAAAGTCAGGCCGGCGGTTACTTTTTTGTTTCATCAGTATTATGAGGATTATTTGGCAAAGAATCAAGATAGGAATAGCAAGGATAGTGCGGAAATTATCGAAAAAGCTTATTATATGGAAAAGCAGGGTTCTTTGAGAAAAGAGAATCGCTGGTTAAAATCAATTTTGGCAGATATTCATGAGCTGGCTACACAAATTGATACAACGGAAACTTTGATAGAAGGAGTAGAAGAAATATATCGTCGGTACTTTGTGACAGAAAACTGGATTCAGCAGGTTGCCGGAAAAGAAGAAGTCACCAATCCTCAAAAAACAAAAGCGGAATATAAGCCGGACGAATCCTTTTTAAGCAGCAAAAAAGGAATTGCACCGGTGGAAGTATATGTGGAAAAAATCGTGGATGCTGAGTTTAATCCCAATAGCTATCGAGGAAAAGCATCCAAAGAATATTTGGAAGCGGAGAGAGAAAAAAGTGCGAAGCTTTCCGGTACGGTCAACAAGAAAAAACAAACGGATTTTGAAAAAGTATGGCTTTTCTTTGGTGATTTGATTTTGCCTTTGCAGGAAATTGAGCAAATGGAGAAGAGAGTCAGCACAGGAACACATGAACATAAAAAACTCTACATTACCGACGGCAGTTTTTCGGGGGAGAGCAGTGATTATCAGCTGCGATTTATGGAAGAACAAAGAAATTTCAATCTGGAATACTTTGAAGTTCATTACAGGGCTTGCCGTAGACATATCGAAAGTTTACGCTCTCTACTGGTCAATGCATTGCTACCGGATAGTTTGGAAGAAAGTCATCCGGCAGATTACGGAAAATTGAATGCCGGGCAAGCATGGCGAGCGGAACTGTTTCATAATCACAAAATATTTGAGCGTATTATAAAAAATGAAATCGGAAACTTTGCAGTAGAAATTTTATTGGACGGAAGCGGCTCACAAAGTGAAAGGCAGGCACAGGTGGCAATGCAAGGATACATCATTGCGGAGGCTCTCAGCCAGTGCCATATCCCATGTAGAATCAGTGCCTACGCTACTTTTTTGGACTATACGATTTTAAGAGTCTATAAGGATTTTGAGCAGCCGGCAGAAAAAAATATGCGTATTTTTGATTTTTTTGGTACGGGTATGAACCGTGACGGTCTGGCATTTCGGGCAGTGAGTGATTTGCTCAAAAAAAGAAAAGAGGAAAATAAAATCCTGATTATTTTAAGTGACGGTAAACCGAATGATGTCAGGGTGTTCAAGAAAAATGCGGAAAATCCGGAATTGGAAGAATATAAAGGGGAAAGAGCGGTAAAAGATACGGCAATGGAAGTGCGAAAGATGAGAATGCAAGGGATTTCCGTCCTTGGTGTTTTCAACGGCGAAGAAGAAGATTTGCCGGCACAGCAAACGATTTTCGGAAAAGATTTTGCCTATATCAAAAAACTAAACCAATTTTCGAAAATTGTAGGAGCATACCTGAAAAAAGAATTGCGTAAGTTCATGTAAAGAAAATTGAAATAGGAAAAAGGGCTGTTGCAAAATACAGATTTCATACAAGAGATGAAGATAAATCCTAAGGATTCCATCAAAGCCTTGTGTGAAAAATCTGAAAATGCAACGGCCCTTTTTGTTTTAAATTAGAAGGGATGGTGAAATAATTTCAAATTTTAATAGGTATAATTTTCAACATCTACTTTGTCAACTTCTTGAAACGGTGCCAAAGTAGAAATCATTTTAATTGGCTTATCGTAAGGGTTGAAACAATAATGAATTTCACCGGGTTCAATGTGAATAAAATCACCTGCTTGCAAATGGTGGATAACTCCATCTACAACAATATCAATTTTTCCTTCCAGAATGAAAAAATTTTCTTCCATAATATTATGGTAATGTGCTTTAAAGTCCTCTCCCGGTTGAAACTGAACTACAGCAAAGTTCATACGAGGGCCTTTCATTAAGTATTTTGGGCCGCTGTTTCCAAAGCGATATTCTCTTTCGTTTTCGTTCAGAATATACATAAATCCTCCTTATAATCCCGGAGCTGACCACATGCTCCGCAGTAAATTTTGATTGCATAAATTGAGTTGGGCTTTGTATGCTTCTCTCCACTTGGAGTAAAGCTCCGAGTAGATAGAGTGGTTCTGCATATTTGGCTGATAAACAGCATCCCATTTGACCAGTTTTTCTACGGCTTCCCCCAGATTTGGATAAAGACCGATACCATGACCGGCCATAATGGCTGCACCCAAAGCGGTAGCCTCCTTCACTACAGGTACTTTGACGGGGATACCTAGTACATCAGCTAAAATCTGACACCATAAAGGGCTCTTGGATGCACCGCCGGCAAAAATGATTTCTTGTGGCAAGTGCTGAATACTTTCGTATACCAAATCTAAATGCCCCTTTGTGATAAAAGCGGTATTTTCTAAAATTGCTCGATAAAAAGTATATTTTGAAAAACGCTGAGGATCAAGGTCAAAATTGGTAAAAGTCGGAGCAGCGTGTTTCCAATGAATGAAGTCCATCACATCAGAAAACATACACATCATACCATTGCTACCGACAGGAACCTCCATGGCATATTCATTTAAAATATCATAGGTGTCCATGTTCTTTAGTTTTGCCAATTCTTTTTCCGCTTGACAAAAGGCATCTCGGAACCAACGTACAACAAGTCCCGGCTTGAAAGCCAGTGCCTCATACTGCCAAACATTCGGAACAGCATGACAATTCACTCTGACACGACAAAGTTCATCTGTTTTGGGGCTGGCACTATTGTATTCGTACTGCCAAAAGCTACCGCCGAAGATAGCAGCTTGATTCGGTTTGACAACACCTACACCGATACAGCCCATTTGGCAATCACCACCTCCGACAATCACAGGAGTTCCGATGGCGAGTCCGGTTTCATCGTGACATTGATTATTGACATATCCGGCTAGTGTGCCGCATTCTTGAGTTGGTGGAAAAATATCGGTACGTAAACCGCAACGTTCCGCCAAGCTATTATCCCAAGTTCGATCTTTCAAAGAAAATAATCCGGAAGTAGAGCCGTTACTTGGCTCAACACTTAAAATACCGGTCATTTTGTAAATTAACCAATCATTGAACATTCCGATTGAAGAAATCGATTGATAAACATCCGGCATTTTATTTTTTACCCAGAGCAAACGAGGCAGGGCACTAAGAGCATATGTTTCACCGGAAATATGATACAATTCTTTTTCTTGACCCGGATAAGATTCGAGTAATTCTACCACCTCGTCGGCACTTCTGGCATCGACATTGGCACAAGCCCAGATTTCTTTGCCGCTTTTATCGTAAAGTACAATTCCTTCCCTCATACAAGTAGTAGAAATGGCAGCAATTTCTTCGGGAAAAATCTTTGCTTCTGAAATCACGTTTTGAATGCACTTGGATGCCAATTCCCAATTGTAAACCCAATCAAAATTCATACTACCGGGATAAGCAGGGTCTTCTGCATGCTCCCATTCGTGCTGCACACAATGAATTTGATTACCGAAAAAATCAAACAATACCGCTCGAATGCTGCCGGTTCCGGCATCAACTGCTAATAAATATTTTTTTTCCATAGAGCACTCCTTATTCTTGGCACAATTGAATTGCAGTGTTTTCATCAGTTACTAGAATATCTATATAGCCGCCTTTTAGTGCAGCTTGAATTGCTTCTACTTTATGACTGCCACCGGATACCCCGATGACATTGTTCAGTTTTTTTAGGGTTTCAAGTGGTGTGCTGAAGAGTCTGTCTTCGATATCGCTGTGAACCGGATTGCCATCCTTATCAATAAAATGTGTTAACACATCTCCAACGGCTCCCTTCATAGATAAGTAAGAGAAGTCGCTTTGATTGAGAATCCCATTTGTGATGATGGTGGCATTATTGCTCATAGCACCGATTCCGACTACAGTCAAACTGGCGAGAGAAATCATACGGGATATTTTCTGGATAGGTGGTTCTTGCAGCATGGCACTGCACATTTCTTTGGAAGACACCAGTAAAGGTGCGGGATATAAATACAGTTTGGCTTTGAAAGTATTGGAGTGGATATTCGGCAGATAATAACTGACTCCTCCGGTCAATGAAATGACAGAAATCGGACTTTCGGCAATTGTGGCCAAATGATTGAGAACACGATTTGGAGTATCACCATATCCCATATTGATGTATATGTTTTCCGTCAGGCGGTTGTTGATATACATGGCTGCCGCTTGAGAAATGGTTTCGTTTATATTGTCGTCGGAAGGGGGAGTAGGCACGATAAAGGCATCTTTTAGCGCCCATCTCTTTATTAGTTTTTGTTCGAGAAATAAATCCTTACCTTTTTCCGGACAAATTTTAAATTGAATGACTCCTAATTGTTTCGCCTTATCTAAAAGCTTGATTACTTTCATACGGGAAACATCTAGCTTTTGAGATATTTCCTGTTGAGTCATATTTTCCATATAATAATACCAAGCTGCTTTCACAATCAAAGAATCTTCATAACTCATAATATCCTCCTGAAACAAATGTTTATCTGCGATAAATTTGTTTGTTTTTTTTAAGGAAAGTATAGCAAATTAATTAGTGGATGTCAATATTATAATGCATGTATACAAAGTAGTTATACAAAAAATAATATATAAAAATGCCATAAAACAAGGAAAATGACATAAAAATGCATAATATATTAAAAGAATATAGAAAAAATAGAGTAAAATTGACGAATAATGCTTGACAAAGAAATAAGGCTGTTTTATACTTTGGTTAAATAACAAATTATTTATGAGAAAACAAAAATATCAAAATGGAGGGTGTATCATGACATGCTCAGAAAATCATAAATCACAACATGAATTATTGTCGATTCGCAATGTGTTCAAGTCTTTTGGGCAAAATGAAGTTCTAAAAGGGATAGATTTAGATATAAGAAAAGGAGAAGTGTTGGCACTGATTGGAGGAAACGGAGCCGGTAAGAGCACTTTAATGAAGATTGTCATGGGTATTTATCATCCGAATGAAGGAGAAGTTTGGATGGAAGGGGAAAAGATTGCGGCCTTTAAGCCCTCGCTATCCTTAGAAAAGGGAATCTATATGGTTCCTCAAGAACCACTGCTTTTTCCCAATATGACTGTTGAAGAAAATGTTTTGATAGGATTTAAAGAAAATACATTTCAATTGAGAAAACGATTGATACAGGTCATGAGTGATATCGGTTGGAAAATGGATTTAAGCCGTAAGGCAATGAGCTTATCCATTGCAGAGCAGCAAATGGTTGAGCTTTTGCGTGGTTTGCTTAGAGAGGCAAAAGTTTTGATTTTGGATGAACCGACCAGTGCCCTTACTTTCGATGAAGTAGAGAGTTTGTTTAAGATAATTGAAGAGCTAAAGCAGAAGGGGATTGGGATTATTTATATTACACATCGTCTGGCGGAAGTTTTTCAAATTGCCACGGATGTTGCCATTATGAGAGATGGACAAATCACCTTAAAAGGAAAAACATCGGAATTTGATAGAGAAATGCTGATAAAGGGACTTTTACCGTCCAATCTCTGTGAGGACAATGGCAAAGAAACAGCAAGACAAAAAGACTGTATTAATTATGAAACATTATCTCCGGTATTTGAGCTGAGTCACTATTCCGGTTTTGGCTTTGATGATATCAACTTAAAGATTTATCCCGGGGAGATTTTGGGGATTGCCGGTGTAGTTGGAGCAGGGCGAACAGAACTTGCTACTACTATTTTCGGGCGAGATAAGGTTCTAAAAGGGAAAGCATTTTTGGACGGAAAAGATGTTACCGGTCTTTCCACGGAAGAAGTATTGAAAGCAGGAATCAACTATGTACCCGAAGACAGAAGGCGAAATGGACTTTTTGCTATCAGTGATGTAGCGGAGAATATGACTTCTGCCCTCTTAGACAGAAAAGAAATCGGCAGCATTTTTCTGAAAAAGCCGGTGGAGAAAAAAGTAACCAATGATTATATTCAGGATTTTCGAATTAAAGTTACGGGGCAAGATCAGGTTGCAGGCAGTCTTTCCGGTGGAAATCAGCAGAAAATTGTCATCGGTAGAGCATTGTCTACTAAGCCGAAATTAGTCATATTAGATGAGCCGACTAGAGGGATTGATGCAGCGGCTCGTGGGGATGTCTACGCGATTATCCATAAGTTAAAACAAGAAGGAGTAGCAATTATGCTGATTTCTTCAGATATGGAGGAAATTGTAGAACTCTCCGATAGAGCAGTAGTCGTCTATTTTGGGAAACTTCAGGAAGAATTAAGAAAGGAAGATATTTGTCAGGAGAGATTGATGTGTGCTTCCTTTGGCGTAGCAGCGAAATGAGAATGGAGAAGATGATATGGGGCAAGTAAAAAAAATAATGCAATCACCGGAAATGAACAGTTTTTTGTTTCTTGCAGTTTTAATATTTGCTGTGGGTTTGGTAAATCCTGATTTTTGGCAACCTACTTCCATCTTGAATTGCTTTAATGACAGTGTTGTATTTACATTGCTGGCAATGGGAAGTGCTTTTGTAATTTTAACAGGAGAAATTGATGTTTCTGTCGGTGCGGTATTGGGAATGTCCGCTGCGGTGGGAGCTACTTTGCTGAGAGACGGACAAAGTTGGCCGGTGGCAGTGCTTGCGGCAATCTTGATAGGAGCAAGTATTGGTCTGATCAATGGTTTTGGAGTAGCGGTTCTGAAAATCCCTTCCTTGATTTTTACTCTGGGAATCAACGGCGTAGTTCGGGGAATGATTTATGTCTATACCGGAGGAGCTTGGGTAGAAAATTTGCCGGCTTGGTATACGAAATTGTCGCACCGTTTTTTGATAGGTGATTTGACGATTTTCTATGCCGTGATATTGGCGGTTGTGATTATCGGACATTATATTTTGACCAAAACAAAGAGAGGTAAATATTTTGTTGCAGTGGGAGATAATGAACCCGGAGCTACTTTGGTCGGAATTCCGACATCCGTAACGAAAATTTTGGCTTATGTGCTCAGCGGTGTTTTTGCGTCGGCAGCGGCAATGATATATACCTCCAGAATCGGTTTTATTACTCCGGTAGCCGGAAGTAGCTATGAAATGAAAGCAATTGCTGCCTGTGTACTGGGAGGTATCAGTTTATCCGGTGGAAAAGGTTCGGTGATAGGTGCGGCAATCGGAGCGGTTATTATGTCATCCTTAAGCAGAATTTTGGTATTTCTGGGATTTTCTTCGGATTATGATAATACCATTACCGGAATTTTATTGATTGCAATTGTGGTTATCAATACATTGGCACAAAATCGCAGTCTTTTGAAGAATCGCAGGCAAATATTGCTGGCAAGGACTTCAAACAATAGCGGAAAGGAGAAGTAATATGAAAAAAGTGCTTAAAAGCTGGGAATTTGTGTTACTTTTACTTTTGACTCTGGAAATCACGATTTTTGCAACTGCCAATCCGAAATTTTTAATGCCGAGAGTGTTGTTTGGCAGTATTAATGATATGATTTCCATTTGCATTATTTCTTTATTTGTTACATTTGTAATGATTGGAGGTGGGATTGATATCCAGGCAGGCTCTATTGTCGGTTTGACTTCGATTGTTCTCGGGGTGTCCTGGCAAGACTGGGGATTGAATATTTGGATGGCGGCATTACTGGGAATCGGAGTGGCAGCAATTTGCGGAGCAATTTCAGGGTATTTTGTGGCTTACTGCAAGGTACAGCCGATGGTTGTGACTTTGGGCGGCAGTTTCCTTTTTTCGGGAGTGGCACTACTGGTGTCAAATCTTTCGGCCACGGAGAGCTATAAGGGAATCAGCGGATTTCCGGAAGGATTTTTGAAATTGTCAAAATTTAAGCTGTTTGGAGTAGTTCCGTCACAGGTTTTGATTTTCTTTGCCTTGGCCGTGATTGCATATCTGCTTTTACATCGGACAAAATATGGGAGAAAATTATTCTTAATCGGCGTCAATCAAAATGCGGCGGATTATTCAGGAATAAACAGTCGCCTGATTATTTTAAGCACCTATATTTTATCCGCTGTCAGTGCGGCGATTGCCGGTATTATTTTAACCTCTTACTTGGGCACAGCAAAAAGTGATATCGGTATCACCTTGACCATGCCGATTATTACAGCGGTTGTTTTAGGCGGTACGCTGAGTACCGGAGGAAAGGGTAGTGTTTTGGGAACAGCACTGGCTTCGATTGTCATCGGAGTGTTGCGTTTCGGATTGCCGCTTTGTTTTAAGGTGAGCCAACAATATTTGGATATTCCGGTTGGTTTGATTTTAATCATTGTAGTTATTGGACGTTCTTTGGCAGGAAATATGGATTTTATAAAGCTTTTTAAAGGAAAAAAGAAACAAAATGCATAGGTCACAAGAGAAAGATTTTCTCTTACAGTATAAAACAAGTATTATGATTTTAATGAAGGAGGAACGGGATATGAAAAAATGGTTGTCAATGATTTTGGTTGCGGTGATGTTAATTTCTGTAGCAGGTTGTAGCAATACAACGAATCCGGAACAAAAGAAAGAGGAGAAGAAAGAAGTAACAAAAGAGGAAGAGAAGAAACCGGAAGAAACGAAAAAAGAAGAAACGAAGGAAGAGCCGAGTGCAGGTGTAAAATCAATAGAAGGTTTGACTGTGGCTTTCATTCCTAAATTAACCGGTAATGCATTCTTTGAATCTGCAAATAACGGGGCACAAAAATATGCAAAAGAATGGGGTTTTACTGTGGATTATCAAGGAAGTCCGAATGCAGCTGTTGCAGACCAAGTGAATGTCATCAATAATGCGGTAGCCAGCGGCGTGGATGCGATTTGTGTTTCTTCTGTAGATGCAACAGGACTGGATGCGGCTTTAAATGAAGCAAAAGCAGCAGGCGTTACGGTAGTTACTTGGGACTCTGACGTTTCTCCGACATCCAGAACACT
Source organism: Eubacteriales bacterium (assembly GCA_030535295.1). GTDB lineage: Bacteria > Bacillota > Clostridia > Lachnospirales > Vallitaleaceae > W11650. The sequence continues at coordinate 39,356 of JAUMXK010000006.1, forward strand.
GATGGTGAGCCAAGGTACACCGGATATTTTGGGTAAAATGCTTGTAGATATGGGTGTTGATTCTCTTACCAAGAGAGGAAAAGACCCGAAAAAAGATAAAGTAAAATATTGCTGGCACTATTCTCAAGCTACTGTTGCCGACCAAAACTCTTGGCAAGTAGCAGGAGAAGCTTATATTAAGGAAATGTTCCCGAATTGGGAAAATGTTGCTCCATCCAATTACTATTCTGAGCAAGATGCGGAAAAAGCGGTCTCGATTGGTTCTTCTATTTTGGAAGCTCATTCCGATATTGACTTAATTATCTGTAATGACTCAACGGCTTTGCCAGGACAATGTAAAGCGGCACAAAATAAAGGCTTGACAAAGAACGATGTTACTATTACCGGCTTTGCCTCTCCAATGTCTATCAAGGATTATTGTGCTGCTGGCGTAATCGAGCAATGGGGACTTTGGGATTGCGGTATCCAAGGTGCCATCGGATGTTATTTGTCGGCATACTTAGCAGCAGGCAATGAAGTAAAAGTAGGCGATAAATTAAATATTCCAAGCATCGGTGAAGTGGAAATTATGCCAAACAATTCCTTGGTGGCAGAAGATAGCACTGCAGAAACCAATAATGGTGTTGTATTGTTGCCGGAAAGAACTGTATTTAACGAAAAGAATATGAATGATTATAATTTCTAGGCTGCTTAAAAAACAGTAACAGAAGTTTAACTTAAATGAAAACAAAAGAATTATCCGTCGTGGAATCATAGCAGGTTAAGGTGAGCTGTATAACGACGGATAATTTAGTAACTCAACCTTCTTGGTTTTCTTGCAAAGAAAACGGATAGATTGAGGGAATGTGAAGTTTGAAAGAAGAAAAGGAGATTTTATTTATGGCAGATTTAGATGGCGTAAAGATTTCAAAGGATTATCATGTGGATGTTCCTTTTGCCAATCAGGAAGGCTTTTATATCAAAGGAGCAAATCATTTGGATTGGGGAATGAAAAAACATTTGTCCAATATCTTCCATCCGAAAAGCGGCAACACGGTAATGTTTGCGTTTGACCATGGTTATTTTATGGGCTCAACGGCAGGTTTGGAAAGATTGGATTTGGTCATTCCGAAACTTCTTCCCTATATTGATGTGCTGATGGGAACCAGAGGTGCATTACGTTCTTGCGTAAGACCGGAATGTGGCAAAGGAGTTGCGTTAAGAGTGTCCTCAGGTTCTTCGATGCTCAATGAGGATTTATCACATGAAATCTTAGCGGTGGACATTGAAGATGCTATTCGTATGAATGCAGACTGTATGGCGGTTCAAACCTTTATCGGGGCAGATGGACAATTATCCAGTATTGAAAATTTATCCAAAGCTATCAATTTGGGTATGAGATACAATATTCCTACCATGGGTGTTGTGGCTGTTGGTAAAAATATGGAAAGAACCGATAAGTTCTTTAAATTGGCAACCAGAATTGTTGCCGAAATGGGTGCACACATCATTAAGACGTATTATTGTGATAATTTTGAAGAAATTGTGGCAGCTTGTCCGGTGCCGATTGTGGTGGCAGGTGGCAAGAAATTACCGGAGAGAGATGCCATGACTTTGGCGTACAATGCTATCAAAGGCGGTGCAAAGGGTGTTGATATGGGCAGAAATATCTTCCAAAGCAATCATGCCGTAGAAATGGCGGAAGCAATCGGAAAAATTGTACATGAAGGATTTACGGATAAAGAAGCATACCAATTTTTCGAGGATAAAATCAACGAAACAAAAATTTGACTCTTTGAATAACTACAGAATAGAAGGCATGTAAGTGTATGAGGTTTTTCTATAGAAAATAATTTTTGTAATTTCTTATTGCATCATTTTGGCTCTTTGTCAATAGTTGGGGTGGGTTTCTCTGAAACCTGCTCCATTTTTATGTTTCAGAGGATTTTGATAAAAAGGAAAGAAATACTATTTTATGGCAGGGGAAATAAGACCATTGGTAATTCTATAGTATTTTCTTAACGAGGTAGGCATTGTTTTTTGGAGCTGTTTGCGAACCTTTTCGATTGCCCAAGTAACCTGCCGGATAAAATGATATTTATCAATGATAATCTTGGCATTCGGAAAGTATGTTTTGGTTAAATCGGCATAAGGGTTCCACATATCGCAAGAAAAAAATGGAACCTGATACCGCTCTTGTTTGGGAAACGAACGAAAATAGCCGGAAAGAGAAGCCCACTTCCTATCCGGAAGAATATCTAAGACATTTCTTCTGGAAGGATCGACAAGAATACATTGGTGTTTTTCACCGTTAGTGTCGCCCTTGAATTCATCGATAGAGAGAGCTTTTGGAAGAGAAGGTTTGGAAAAAGAAACCATGTTTAATATTCTCTGAATCGTTGGAGTGGAGAGGTTGACATCCTCGGCAATGCTTTTTAAGGAACAGCAATCTCGCAGTTTATGAAGGATATATTCGCTTAACCTAGAAGTATGTTGATGGTATCTAGGAAGAAAAGAATAGTTCTCTAAAAATCGTTTTCCACAAGAACAGGCATACCTTCTTTTTCTAAGAATTAAGAAACATTGTTTGAACTGAAACGGTAAATCTTTAATGGTTTGGTTACGGTAATCGTGTATTTTAGAAGTCTGACTGCCACAACGAGGACAAGTATGAGTCGAAGGATTCGTTTCGATATAAAAAGAAACTTTAGAATCCGGATGTCGCCCCTTTTTTGAGTTGTGCTTTCGCTATTTTATGTGGTATAATTAAAACGATTTTGCAGATGCTTCATGGTCGTTTCTTATAAGAAATTATGGAGCCATTTAATCGAGAGGAATATGAAAAGAATTGACCTAATCAAGCTCACAGGAATTACCTCAAATACTTTAGCCAATATGGGCAAAGACGAATATATATCCATGAAAAACTTAGAAAAAATATGTAGAGCAATGAATCTGACACCGAGTGATATATTGGAATTTGTGGAGGATTAGAAATGAAAGATGAGAACACTTTGATACCGATAGAGGAAACAAATATCACCGATATGATTGATCTATACCATCCGCGGGAAGCAGGTGATGCTTGATAGTGACTTGGCTGGTTTATACCAGGTTACGACAGGTAATTTGAATAAAGCAATGAAAAGAAATGTTGCAAGGTTTCCTGAACGTTTTTGTTTTCAACTAACGGAGGTGGAATATCAAAACTTGAGATTCCAAAATGGAACCTCAAGTACAAACAGTACTTATGGTGGTAGACGATATATGCCTTATGTTTACACAGAACAAGGGATTGCAATGTTGTCTGCTGTGCTTAAAAGTGAAGTTGCGGTAGATGCCAGCATCAAAATTATGGACAGCTTTGTTGAAATGCGTAAGTTTCTGCTCACGAATCAGGAACTCTTTTCCAGACTTGATAAACTGGAACTTAGCCAGTTGGATTTAAAAAAAGAAATAGATAAGGGGATGGATAAGCAGCTGGAGGTGGATAAGAAACTCGAAGAAGTATTCAACTACATTGCGAGCAATGCAGAGGTAAAACAAAAGATATTTTTTGATGGGCAAATCTATGATGCTTTCAGTTTTATTGTGGATCTCATTGGAAAAGCACAGAGCAAACTGATTTTGATTGATAATTATGTGGATGTAAATACCCTTAACATACTTTGTAAGAAGAATTCAGGGGTTGATGTATTGATAGCAACAGCAGGAAAAGGGAGCTTAACGATGAAAGATATTAACAAGTTTAATGCTCAGTACCCAAGCTTGAGTGTGAAAACGACCACGAATTTTCATGATCGTTTTTTGATTATTGATGACAAAGAAGGTTATTTCATCGGGGCATCCCTAAAAGATGCCGGCAAGAAGAGTTTTGCGATAACAAAGATTGAAGATGGGAAAATGGTTCAGGATTTGATGGATAAGGTGAGGTAGGAGATAGTAAATATAGGGGAACCCATGGGACAAAATTTTAGGGCACTAGGGAGATGTTTATAGTAAGAGTTAGATTTGCTACTGTAGAAGATGCCGGGGTATCTTTAAACTTGAATTTAAAAAATGAAAAATCAAGTACAATAAAATTCAGGTATGCCTTAATTGAAAATATCTAGAAACGAAAATGTATCGACTAATTCTCTAACAAAAATAAGCCTAAATTAGAGACATTATGGAAGTTGTTTTATTTTCTAAAAATGATGGCGAAAGGAAAATTAAAATGCTATGAATGGAGATAATGTTGTAAATTTAACTAAGCAAGAAAAGGTGAGTATTCTTTTCAAGTATATTGAAGAATTAAATAAATTAAAGCAGAAGGAAGTATTTCAGGTATCTCACCATTCTTGGTGGCGTTCTGTTGCCTCTTTTCCTAATGATTCAGAAAATATCAAGACTTATTCCCGAGACCGTGTGTTAGAGGAAGAAACAGAGAATGCTAGCAATATCCTAATGTCTGTTCACAAGCCTGAATTTCAAAAATGCCCACAACCCAAACCATCGTTAGAAGAATGGTTAAAGGAGGGATGGGATAATTATCGTAATGAGGCTAAGGTGAAAGAATTCATTCTTCATCCACTTGAGAAAATAGATTTTTCTTATCAGCCAGAGGAAGAAGACCACCAACGCATTGATGAAGAGAATAAAACCCATAAAGAGTTATTTACTGATAATTCGGTAAGAGTCAATGAATTTGGGGATTGGATAAACAAGCGAAATGTTTGGGTAGAAAAGCAGGAAAAAATTAAAGAGACAAGGGATTTTTTTACAGAACTTTATACATTCAGAGTGGGAAACGAGTGTATTCCAAAAGGTGCAGAGATCTTCTTAATGCTGCAAACAATTTTCAAACTGATTCGTGTATAGAAATGTACAGAGATGCTTATGCACAATTGAATAGAACGTACACCAAAATTAATTTGAATAAAAAGCGCGATGAATATTTAAGGCAATTGGCTCCAATTGCCCCGCAATGGGAAAAAGCAATTAGAGAAAGAGAAGGAATGCATGGTATGGCTACGGTTCCAAGTAATATTGAAGCTGCATGGCGATGGAAACAGTACTCCGGAATTATTGAAAATATCATAGCAGAACCTTTTTTAGAATTGCAAAAGCAAAGCCTTTTTTTGAGCAAGGAGTATCGTAAGGTTACAGAGCAGTTTGTTGAAAACTCAGCCTGGTACTATTTATTGCAAAAAACAGAAGCGGATATCAAAATGAAGCAAGCACTACAGGGATGGAAGCAGACAGTAAAGAAGATTGGAAAAGGAACTGGGAAAAATGCACCTATGTACCGAGCGGAAGCTCGTAAGTTGATGGTTAGATGTCAAGAGGCTGTTCCAGTATGGATTATGACTATTAGTAAAGCATTAGAAAGTCTTAATCCAAGTATCAACAAATTTGATGTCATAATTATCGATGAGGCCAGTCAATCGAATATTTCCTCATTAGCTGTTCTGTATATGGGAAAAAAATTGATTATTGTGGGAGATGATAAACAAGTCAGCCCAATGGGAGTCGGTGTTGAAACGGATAAAATAAATGCATTAAGAGATATGTACATTACGAATAAAATTCCAAATGCTCATCTTTATGATGCGAAAACATCCATTTACGACATTGCGGCGACGACTTTTCAACCGCTGATGTTACGTGAACATTTTCGGTGTGTTCCGGAGATTATTAATTTTTCTAACTCACTTTCATATGATTTTAAAATTAAGCCTTTACGGGATTCTAGTAGCAGTATTCTTTTGCCTGCTATTTTAAACTATCAGGTGTCGAATGGTGAGAAAATTGGAAAAAGTAATCCAAATGAAGCAAAAACGATAGTTGCTTTACTAAAAGCGTGTATAGAACAACCAGAGTATGAAGGAAAATCCTTTGGTGTCATCTCGCTATTGGGAGATGATCAGGTTAAAATAATACAAGAAGAGATTTATAGACGAATTGATGCCAAGGAGTGTAGTAAACGCAGAATTTTATGTGGTAATGCCTCTAATTTTCAAGGAGATGAAAGGGATATAATATTTCTAAGTATGGTGGATTGCGCAAATGGGAATGGTCCTATAGCAAAACTGGGATTTGGTGTTGATGATTCCAATCGCAAGCGGTACAATGTCGCATGCAGTCGTGCGAAAGACCAACTTTGGGTTGTAAATTCTCTTGATTCTTCTAATGATTTAAAATCTGGGGATATTCGCAAAATGTTAATCGATTACTCGAGAAATCCTGAATCACTTCGCATGTTAAATCAAAAAGTCGAAGAGAAATCAGAATCGGTATTTGAATCTTCTGTGGGGAAATATTTGGTGGCAAGAGGTTACCATTTAGTTCAACAATGGGAAGTTGGAGCCTATCGTTTGGATATAGTGGTAGTATATGGAAATAGAAAAATGGTAATCGAATGTGATGGTGATCGTTATCATAGTGGAGAGAGCAAGATACGTGAAGATATGGAACGACAAACAATTTTGGAACGTCTAGGATGGAGATTTATTAGAATTCGTGGTAGTGAGTACTTTCGTAATCCTGAGAAAACTATGGAGAAAGTAGTAAAATTGCTAGCGGATGAAGGAATAGAGCCAGAAAATCTAGAAAAAATTCCTACAATCGAAGAACGAGATACAGATTTGTTACAACGTGTAAAACAGAGAGCACATACTATTTTATACGAGGATAATGAAATCTTTTCTTCGGAGATGTGTACCATTTCTAGTGCGTTGGATTCTAAAAAAGAGGTAAACCTACAAAAATCGCATAAATTAAGCATTCCTGTTATTATAGAAGACACATCTTTTTAGTAAAAAAATTTTGTAATAAAGCATAGGAGCTGCCTTGGCAGCTCCTATTTCATTTTTGCATACATTTTTTACAAATATTCATCCAATTCTTCGTAATAGCTGAGTAGCTTTTCTTCCAAAGCTTCTTTTTCACCGGAGATTTCATAAGCTTTCTCGTAGTCGGTAAAGACTTCTTCGGAAGCCAGCAAATATTCCAAATCCGAGATTTTTTGCTCTGTTTGCTCAATCAGTTCTTCCAATTTTTTCTGGCGATTGAGTTTTTTCTGTTGATTGGCTTTGGCTTCTTTTTCTTTGAGCCAGTCCTGCTTAGTAGAGCCGGTATCTTTTTCGCCGACCCGATTGGATGGAGCCAAATCAAGGAAAGAGGCAGGTTTAGTCGAGGTCAAATTGGTGATAAAGTCATTGCCTTGAAGTTGACTCTTTTTGGCCACGAAATCATCATAATTACCGAGATATTCTGTCAGTCCGTAGTTTTCCAGCTCGACCACTTTCGTAGCAAGTCGGTTGATAAAATAACGGTCATGTGAAATGAAGAAAATCGTACCGGTATAGTGACAGAGTGCGTTTTCCAGTACCTCACGGCTCACCAAATCCAAGTGGTTGGTAGGCTCGTCCAGCAGCAGAAAATTACCCTCTGCGAGCATCATTTTGGCCAGAGAAAGGCGACCACGTTCGCCACCGGAAAGAGTAGAGATTTTTTTGAATACATCTTCACCGGTAAATAAAAAGGATGCCAAAAGATTGCGAATGGCTGTGTTATTCATGGAAGGAAATTGGTCGGAAATCTCATCAAACAGAGTATTATTTAAGTTTAGATTGCTATGCTCCTGATCATAGTAACTAATCATTACATTTTTCCCCAAACGAACCACACCGCTGTCGGGCTTTACGATATCCTGCAAAATTCGGAAAAGAGTGGTTTTACCGGAGCCGTTTTCTCCGATAAAAGCAATACGCTCTCCTTTGTAGATTTGATAATTCAAATTTTCAAAAAGCTTTACTTCGCCAAAAGCCTTCCCAAGATTTTCCAAAGACAGAACGTCGTTGCCGGATTCTTTTTTGGGAGAAAGATGAAATCCCATCGTATCATTTTCTGCCAATGGTTTTTCCAGACGTTCTATTTTATTCAGCATTTTCTCACGACTTTCCGCTCGTTTGACAAATTTCTCCCGATTGCGTGCCTTTAAAGTATCGATAATATTTTGCTGACGTTCAATTTCTTTTTGCTGATTGAGATAGGCTTTTTCAGCAATCTCTTTTCGAATCTCTCTTTGCTCTAAATAAAAGCTGTAGTTTCCCTCATAAAAATCGAGTCTACCAAAGGACAGCTCAAACACTCGGTTGACTACCTTATCCAAGAAATAACGGTCGTGGCTGATAATAAAAAGAGCACCCTGATATTCAGCCAGAAAGCTTTCCAGCCAGGCAATGGCACGGAGGTCAAGGTGGTTGGTCGGCTCATCCAAGAGGAGTAAATCAGGCTTTTGCAAAAGGAGCTTAGCCAATGCCAGTCTTGTTTTTTGACCACCGGATAATAAGCTGACCGCTTGGTGAAAACGTTCTTCTTCAAAGCCCAAACCTTGCAAAATACCGTTGACATGGCTTTTATAACTGTATCCGCCCAGAAAGTCAAATCGGCGATGCAGTTCATCATAGTTATGTGCCAAATCAATTTGGGTTTGCTCATCATTGTCCGGATTGGCCATTTGTTCGGAAATAGTTTGAAGCTTTTTCTCCAATGCCACAATTTCCGGATTGGCGGTATACATCTCATCATAAAGGGTTTTGCTGGATTCGAAAGTGGTGTTTTGAGCCAAATAGCCGATTTGTAAATCCGCTTTTTTGAAAATTTGACCATTTCCGGAAAGTTTATCCATCAAAATTTTAAATAAAGTGGTCTTTCCTGCTCCGTTGTTGCCGATTAAAGCAATTTTTTCGTTTTCATTGATATGAAATGAAATATCCCGCAAAATCTCGTCTTCTATATATGCAAAACTCAAGTCTTTTACCGAAAGTAACATAATTCTTTCCTTTCTAAATACATTCGGCTTATTTTACCATTATTTCAGGTAAATGGCAAGGAAACGACAGGGAAAAATCAGGGTACTTTGAAAAGCTTTGGAAAGTAAATAATTTAAAAAAGTGAATCTTGTGAATTGTTAAAAAAAATGTTAAAATATTAAAAACTCGACTTTTCCATGTTCTCCGGAACAGTCTTTTGAGTGTATCTATAAAAGGCATTCCCAAAATGGGAGAAAGTTGAGTAAGAATGATGAAAAGAGTTTTGGATGTAGTGATAAGATGGTACTTACAAATAAAAAGGACAGAAAAGGAGGAAACAAATGATTTACCAAATTAAGAATGATGTGTTGGAGGTAGCTGTCAACTCTTTGGGGGCGGAACTTTGGTCTGTGAAGGACAAGGAAGGCAAGGAATACCTGTGGCAGGGAGATGAAAATTCCTGGAAGAACAGAGCGACCAATTTATTTCCGTTTTGCGGCAGAATGACGAGAGGTATCTATACTTATCAAGGCAAGGAATATGAAATGATGATTCATGGATTTGCCAAGGTGACGGAGTTTGAAATAGCGGAGCAAAGTGAAAAAAAAGTGGTACTTTATTTTGACAGTAATGAAACAACTTTGCCGATTTATCCGTTTCGTTTCCGTTTTCTGGTCAGTTTTGAGCTGGAGGGCAGTACATTAAAACAAACCTATATGGTAGAAAATAAAGATGATAAGACCATGTATTTTGCCGTTGGCGGTCATCCGGGCTTTCAAGTACCGATAGAAGAGGGGACTTCTTTTGAGGATTATCAAGTGACCTTTGAACCGAAGGAAGTTAAGCAAATTCTGCTTTCCGAGGATTATTTTATGACGGAAAACGAAGTGATTTGTCCGGAAATAAAAGACGGAAAAATGGCATTAAGGCACAATTTGTTTGATAGAGATGCTTTGATTCTGCGAGAAGCAGGCAAAGAGGTCTTGATTGAAAGCGAAAAGGCAAAGACCAAAATCAGAGTGGCTTTTCCTGATATGACATACCTTGCAATTTGGCATCGTCCGTTTACCGAGGCTCAATTTGTCTGCATCGAGCCATGGAGCAGCTTGCCGGCAAGACAAGATGTAGTGGAAGATTTGGAGCAAAAGAAAGATCTTGTTTCCTTGGCTGCCGGTGAAACATATCACAATACATTAGAAATAGAAATTATTCGATAATATACCGGACATCCGGACGATTTTGCATGAATGATATAAAAGCCTGCAAGCACCATTTGAAAGAGTGTTTGCAGGCTTTTTGACTTTTTTATATGGGTGAAGCCTAGTTTTTCATCACAAAGTCCAAAAGATGAGGTTGCTTAACCGGACCGTATTCTGTTTCAAAGCTTTGCTGAGTAGAAAAATTGGAAATTGACTTCTGAAAACTCATCTTTTCCATATCAAAATTTTGTTCCCCTGTCTTATGAGAAACCAAAGTCTGAAAGAGAACATCTTCACTGTAATGAATAATATGTTCCACACCGGTGATATGTGGAAAATAGTCGATATCTACTCTTTGAAATTTTTTATTTGCAATGTCATAAGTAAAATAATAGTTGTCGTAAGTAGTTTCTCCAAATAAGGAGATATAGAGAAGATTAGGTTGTGTCGGTTTTTGATGAATAAAGAAGCGGCGGAGACTGCTCTTTCTTGAAAATAAATAACTCAACTTTCCCACAGTCTTTTTTGACTCTATCCCGCTCCGGAGAGCGGGCACATGAGCTCCGCTTACGTAACTTGCTTCGCAAGATTACTGTCGCTCCCGCCCATTTTACGAGTCTAAAAAAGACTGTTCCGGAGAACGTGGGAAAGTTGAGTAAATAAGTTACGTCATTCTAACATGAGAAATCGTTTTTGTATACTGAGGATAAGGAACTAACCCAAAAGGAGGAATTGTCATTTTTTTGATAAGAGGGAATACTTTTTGCCTATTGCCCGGAAAAGAGGTTTGAGAAACCTCATAGGACTAATCCGACGAAGAAAGCCATATAATTGAGAAAAGCTCTCGACAAAATGATGTTTTTATATTATAATAATACCTGACACAGGCTGATTTTATCCATATCATTCAGATTATTACCGGGAGTTTTGTTTATGAAAGCAACAAGATTTTTATGTAAGAAGTATTCCAAGGGAGCTGAATTGTATAGGTAAAGTCTTTTTTTTTCACAAAATAAAGGAGGTCCTTATATGAGGAGGAAGTATCTGGCACTAATTATGGTATTTGCATTATTGGTATCTGTAGCAAGTTATGTATCTGCGGATAACAAAGATGCGGTGCAAAGTTTGCAGGAATTGCAGTTACTGGATAAGGAAGGCAATACAGAAGCCAAACTGGAGGCTCAATTATCCAGAGCGGAAGGTTTGACCATGGCTCTTAAGGCAATCGGTTACAGCCAAAAAGAAGCAGAAAAAGAAGAGTATGTCAAACAAAATACCTTTGAAGATGTTCCGGAATGGTTTAAAGGTTATGCGGGTTTGGGCTTAAGCATGAATATCACCACCGGTAAATCGGAAAAAGAATTTGCTCCGAATGCAAAATTGATACATCATGAATTCCTTACCTTTTTACTGAGAGCATTAAACCACAATAATAAAAAGGCTTGGGAAAAGGCAGATGAACTTGCTAAAGAATTCGGGTTGGTAACAAAGGATACCGATATCAGTACTCCAATCACCAAAAGACAAGCGGCAGCCATCATCCTGAATGCATTGAATGCACCAATGCAATCAGGCGTAGAGAGCCAAACTTTAGGACAATTCCTAGTTTACCGCGGATTAATTTCCAAAGAAAAAGCCAAAGAACTTGGTCTTAGAGAATTAGTACAAGCCAAAGACAGAGTGGATATCATTTACTTCAATGACTTCCATGGTAATATTAAAGAAGAAGTAACCGGCAAAAAGAGAAATATGGGAATGAGCAAATTGGTTGGCTTTGTCAATGAATATATCGCTCAAAATCCAAATTCTTTCGTGCTTTCCGGTGGTGACAACTATCAAGGTACCGCAGAATCCAACTTAACCTATGGCAAACCGGTAACCGCTATGATGAAGGGTATGAATGTACTGGCATCAGCAGTCGGTAACCATGAGTTTGACTGGGGTTGGGAAAGAATCGGTAAATGGGCAAAAGACGGCAACTTCAAATATTTGGCAGCCAATATTTGGGATGAAAAAGCCAATAAGATTGCAAGCTGGGTTGAGCCATATATGTTTGTAGAAAAAGCAGGAATTAAGATTGCCTTAATCGGCTTGGCACACCCTGACACCCCAACTTTAACAAATAGAAGCACCACAGAAGGATATAAGTTCCTTGATCCTGTGAAAACCGCTCAGGAATGGGTTGACTTCTTGCAAGCAGGAAAGGCAAAAGAAGGCAAACCGGATGTCATCATTGCTTTGACTCACATTGATTCCAATCAAGACAGCAAGAGCCATGAAATTTCCGGACCGGCTATTGAACTTGCCAATAAAGTAAAAGGCATTGACGGTATTTTATCCGCTCACAGCCATCGCCCTGTTTCCGGTAAGGTAAACGGCGTTGAAATCATGCAAGCATACTGGGCAGGTAGAACTGTCGGTATCATGAGCATTGAAAAGAAAGACGGCAAATTTGTTGTCAGCTCCAAATTGAATCAAGGTTCCGACATCAAGAACGTAATTGTAAAAGATACCGATACCGAAAAATTCTATCAAGATTTAGCCAAAGAATTACAACCTATTTTAGGAGAAGTGCTTGGTGAAGCAACCGCTGAATTTACTCATAACCGTGGGGATAAGGGAACCAATACCTTATTGGGACAATGGGTATGTGAAGTATCTGCCAAGAAATACGATGCACAAATCGCTATCCAAAACGGCGGCGGTATTCGCAGAACTCTTGAAAAAGGCAAGATTACCATGGGCGATATGTACGAAATCATGCCATTTGATAACTACTTTGTAGTAATGGATTTACCTGGCGAAGACTTAAAGAAAGCTATTGACCATGGTATTATCAATCCGAAGATTACGGACGGTTCTTTCTATGGTCTGATTGTAGAATATGATTCCAGCAAGGAATTTGAGAATCGTATCACCAAGATTACTTTGAGTGATGGTACACCACTTGATATGAAGAAGACCTATCGTGTAGTAATTAATGATTTCATCTACACCGGCGGTGATGAATACAATTTCAAAAATGCAACCAATGTATTTGAATCTTATGAGCCTATCAGAGAGTATCTGGTAGAGTACATCAAGAAAGAAAAGACCATTACTCCAAAGGAAAAAATTGATTATATCAAGGATATCAATAAGACAAATGACACAACCTTTGTTTTAGATCCTGCGGCATAAAAAGTTTAAAATACGATTACTTTGAGGAAGATCCATGGTGGTCTTCCTCAAGTGATTTTTGGGAAGAATAAGAGGATTTAAGGTTTTAGAGGAGAATATTTTGAAAAGAAGGCTATATTTGGGAATGAGCATTGTCAGACTTGTACTTTTATTTTGTGCTTTGTTTTCTCTATCGACTTTTGCTCTCAATGATGATACAGATATGAGAGCACAGTATGATAAACAAATGGAAGCAAGAGATTATGATGTGGCAAAAGCGGTTATCTTGGAAATTGTAAAGGACGATACGCAGGAATTACGTCCGGATGTACCGATGGAAGCGGATATTCGCTATCAACATTTGGAAATTGAAATCCTGACCGGAAAACACAAGGGAGAAAAATTGACCATAAGGCATACCATAGAGATGATTATGCCTGGGAATTATATTTTCAAGGTCGGAGATAAACTTTTAATGCGAATAACCGAAACAGAGAGCGGAGAAATTGATACGATAAAAATAGAAGAAAGAGTTAGAGATTATTCGGTTTATGTGATTGTATTACTCTTTGTGGCAATTATGACACTGATAGGCAGAAAGCAAGGAATGAAATCCCTGATATCATTGATTGCTACGATATTGCTGATTTTCTTTGTCTATATTCCGTTAATATTGAAAGGATATTCGCCGATTATTTTATCAGTTTTAGTATCGGCAGTGGCTATTGCCTTGACATTGTTTATTATTAGTGGAAAACATAAAAAGACCGTGGTAGCGATTTTGGGAACGATTAGCGGCGTGATTGTGGCAGGTATATTGGCGGTTATTTTCGGTGAATGGGGGCAGCTCACCGGACTGGCTTCGGAAACGTCTATCAGTTTGGCCTACATCCCGCATTTTCGATGGCTGAACTACAAAGGAATTTTATTTGGAACGGTAAATTTTCAAAGTAAGTTCTAGTAGGGCTAGAAGTTGCACTAAGTTTGAGA
>JAUMXK010000082.1 GCA_030535295.1 Eubacteriales bacterium
TGCTCCTTGATACCTAAAGTACTATGTTTTGAGCGAAACGACGGAAGTCAGGTATTATACACTTTCCACAAAATATTGTCAAGATACCTAACGATTTTTATATTTATTTCTTTTAGGATAATAAATATACAAAGCTTCAAAGACCCTTATTTCAGACGTTTTTAAGCGTTTCCATATTATTTTATTTGCATTCTCCTCTGCGTTTTTAATGTTTTCCGCACAAAAAATAGTTGTAAAATTAGACAAAAACCACGGAATTTTTTAGCTATTTCATCAGAAGCAATTAATTATACTTTTTCCCTTTACTTTCTGATGCTCTTTCGGAACTTGTGCTGAAAACGATTCTTATTTCCAACAAAAAGTCGTATTCCTTTTGGATTATTCGATAAATACGGGGTTTCCCGGCAACATCTTTTGCAGCATTGTCACATTCCTTCTTTTTTCGGCCTTTCAAATATCGTTTGTCCAAATTCGGAAATCAAAATGGCCGAAAGAATAATAAGACAGCCAAACATCATTTTCCAGGTGATATGTTCTCCTAAAATCCATACAGAAAACAAGGTCCCGAAAACGGATTCCATTGACAGAATAATTCCCGCTTCCGTTTCATTGGTGTATTTTTGCGAAGCTGTTTGCAAAAAGAAGCAAAGACAAGTAGAAAATACCCCCAGGTATGCCACAGAAAGCATTTCTACATTGCGGAGACTAACAACTGTTTCCCCACGAATCACCAGCATCGCCAGCGAAAGCAGGCAGGCTATTGTCATTTGTATCAGGTTTAAAGCCATTGCCGAGTTTTTCTTGGCGAAATATCCGGTGAAAAAAATATGCAGTGCAAAACCGACGGCACAACCAATGCTGTAGAAATCGCCCGGATTGAGTCTTTCTCCTCCTTTGACAGAAAGCAAACCGACTCCGGCAATCGTCATCACCGCTCCGATAAGATGATGAGTCCCAATTTTTACCTTATATACCAGCCACGCTATAAAAGGCACCATAACCACATTGGTGGCTGTCAAAAAAGCATTCTTGGATGCCGTGGTATGTACTTGTGCAACGGTCTGCAGCCAAAAGGCTGAAAATAAGAGAAAACCCATTATCGAACCCGCAATCCAGGCAGGTCTTTCTATCCTTTTGATTTCTTTACGAGCAAAAAATGCCATGACTACCGCTCCCAGCAAAAAGCGGATAGTCAAAATCTGTAGGGGACTGTACCTGCGAAGTGCAATATCGGTTGCGGTAAAACCGCCTCCCCAAATGATGGTCACTGCCAAAAGGCCAAGCACTCCCCAAAAATGTTGTTTTTTCATATTTCCCTCCAAAGAATGAAATAAAGAAACCTGCCAGCACTATGTTGACAGGTTTTCAAATACTTTTATTCATTTTTCTCACAGGCTTATTTTACTTCCATTACAGCCTTATTTTTATATGTGCCGCAGTTTTTGCAAGCTCTATGTGCTAAAACAGGCTCTCCACACTTACTGCAAGTAGATAAATTAGGCACTTCCATCTTCCAGTTTGCTCTTCTCTTATCTCTTCTTGCACTCGATACTTTTCCCTTAGGTACTGCCATGACTACACCTCCTTAAAATTATTCTCAAATAGTTCTTTCAGTCCTGCAAAACGAAGGTCAACCGCTTCCGACTCATGACAATCACATGTCATTTCGTTTCGATTCTTCCCACAATCAGGGCAAATCCCCAAACATTCTTCTTTACACAATGTCTTCTGCGGAAAATTTAATATGGCTTCTTCTCGAATCAATTCATCCAAATCTAAGTAATAACCGTCTTCCTGTAGTACAATATCTCTGTCAAAAGTGATATCAACAGGTTGCTTTACCTCTGCCATGCAGCGGTCACAAATCAATTGCCAAGCGAAATGAGCTTTGCCTTGCAGGTATACTTCCTGCTCGTTTGCCTTATGAAAATCCAGTGTCACCTGTATCGGCTCGGCTGCCATTTCATAAACTCTTCCACTAATCTCAATCTTTCTGTCTGCAAGTTCTTCCTTAATTTGGACATCATCCTGCTCATAAAACAATTCATCTAATTTAATCTGCATAGAATCGTCTCCTTAGCTGACTGAATACATCACAAGCTATTATAACCATTTCGGTTTTTTTTGTCAAGTAAAAAATACTTTTTTTCTGTATCCGTCTATGGTATACTGAATTTGGGAAAACAGTGGATATCTTTGATATGAAAAGGAGGTACTTATGTATCAAGCTAATGAAAAACGCTATGATTCTATGATTTTCAATCGCTGCGGCAGCAGTGGGCTGAAATTGTCCGCTCTTGCTTTGGGGCTATGGCAAAACTTTGGTCACGGCGGAGATATTGAAGTCATGGAAAAAATCTGCCACACCGCCTTTGACCAAGGGATTACCTATTTTGATCTGGCCAACAACTACGGCTATCCGTACAACGGCACTGCAGAAATCAATTTCGGGACCATATTAAAAAGAGGCTTGGGCGAATATCGCAGAGAGCTTTGTATCGCTACCAAAGCCGGTTATGAAATGTGGCCCGGACCTTACGGCACTCGTCACGGCAGCCGGAAATACCTCATCACCTCCCTGGACGAAAGCCTTTCCAGAATGGGCCTTGATTATGTGGATATCTTTTATCACCATGTCTACGACCCGGATACTCCGCTGGAAGAAACCGCTTTGGCTCTTGATCACATCGTAAGACAAGGAAAAGCTCTTTACGTCGGTATTTCCAACTACAACCAAGAGCAAACCAAAAAAATCAATAAAATCTTTAAGGAGCTTCGCACTCCGTTTATTGTCAATCAACCATCTTATTCCATTTTAAACCGTTGGGTGGAGGATGACGGTCTTAAAAACTATGCCGAGCAAAACGGAATCGGCCTTGCCGTTTATTCTCCGCTTGCACAAGGTCTTTTGACGAGCAAGTATTTAAATGGAGTTCCGGAAGATTCCCGCTATGCTAAGGGAACTACCATGAAGGGACAATTGACGCAAGAAATGAAAGTTCGCCTGATTGAATTGAATCTGGTGGCAAAAAAGCGTGGACAAACCTTGTCGCAAATGGCTATTTCCTGGCTGTTAAAAGATAAGGCCATTACCTCCGTCATTATCGGTGCCAGCCGTCCGGAACAAGTGGACGAAAATATTAAAGCCTTGGAAAATCTGAAATTCACTTCCTCTGAGCTGAAAGAAATTTATACTCTGGTCACTCAGAAAATTTAGTGAAGGGCGGCAATTTTGCCGGCCGAAGCATTTTCGACAACGAAGGTGATATCATAACTAGGAAAAGGGGCTATCGCAAAATATCCCCTAGAAAATTCAAACCCAAAAACAAGCAAAAGCACATGGAAAAAGAAAAAAGGGCATTGCGAAAACGATTTTTATCGTTTGACAATGCCCCTCTCTTTACTATTCTCTAAAACTGACTATACTTAAAAATCACGGTTGCCAGCGGTGATACTTTCAGGCCGATGGAGTATTCTTTGCCGTCATAAGGAATCATTTCGCTATGAATCGGCTCGGTATTGATAATGCCGCTTCCGCCATACTTCATGTCATCGCTGTTTAAGATTTCGGTGTAAACTCCTTCATACGGTACACCAATCCGGTGTAAAGTCTTCGGTACCGGAGTGAAGTTTGACACAATCACCAGACAGTCATTCGGATTGTCGCCCTTACGTACAAAGGAAACAATGCTGTCATCCGAGCTTTGGCAATTAATCCATTCAAATCCGAGATGATTGTAATCCATTTGCCACAGTGCCGGTTCGTCTTTATACAAACGATTTAAGTCTTTGACATATTCTTTCAACTGACTGTGCTTGTCATAATCCAACAAGTGCCAATCCAGACTCTTCGCTTCATTCCACTCATCAAATTGGCCGAACTCGCCACCCATAAAGAGAAGTTTCTTACCCGGATGGCCGTACATAAAGCCGTAAGCACAACGCAGATTGGCGAATTTTTGCCAATAATCGCCAGGCATCTTACCAATCATAGAACCCTTGCCATGCACCACCTCATCATGGGAAAGTACCAGAACAAAGTTTTCGGTATAGGCATAAATCATACTGAAGGTCAAATCATGATGATGATACTTTCTATGAATCGGCTCTTTTTCAATATAGCGCAAGAAATCATTCATCCAACCCATGTTCCATTTGAAACCGAAGCCCAGTCCGCCCATATCCGTAGGTCTGGAAACACCATGCCAGGAAGTGGATTCTTCTGCAATCATCATACAATGTGGATTTCTGCTGTATACAATTGAATTCAAATGCTTAAAGAACTCAATCGCATCTAAGTTCTCCTTGCCACCATGCGGATTCGGAATCCATTCTCCACTTTCTTTCCCATAGTCAAGATATAGCATGGAAGCCACCGCATCAACACGTAAACCGTCAATATGGTACTCTTCCAACCAGAACAATGCATTAGCAATCAGGAAGTTCTTGACTTCGTTTCTTCCATAATTATAAATCAAAGTACCCCAATGAGGATGCTCGCCTTGACGACTATCTGCATGTTCATAAAGCGCTGTTCCGTCAAATTGAATCAATCCATGGGCATCTTTTGGAAAATGCGCAGGTACCCAGTCCAAAATAATACCGATGCCGTTTTGGTGTAAGTAGTCCACAAAATATTTAAAGTCATCCGGCGTACCGAATCGGGAAGTCGGAGCATAGTAACCCGTTACTTGATAGCCCCAAGAACCGTCAAACGGATGCTCGGAAATCGGCATCAGCTCCACATGAGTATAATTTAATTCCTTGACATATGCAGTCAACTCCTTGGCAATTTGACGATAGTTCATAAAACCGTCTTCCGTTCTACGCCAAGAGCCTAAATGCACCTCATAAATAGACATTGGAGAATTGAGCCGGTCTTTTTCTTCTTTGCTTTTTAGCCAAGCATCATCTCCCCATTCATAGCTTTTAATATCATAAGTAATCGAAGCAGTTTCCGGTCTTTTTTCCGCATAAAAACCGTAAGGGTCATATTTTTGGAAAACATAGCCCTCTTTGGAGCGAATTTCATATTTATATTTTTCATTCGAGCCGATGCGTGGAATAAACAATTCAAAAATACCGCATTCCGGTAGTCTTCTCATCGGGAAAATCCTACCATCCCAACCACAAAAATCACCGACTACGGAAACTCTCTCCGCATTTGGTGCCCAGACAGCAAATAGGGTACCCTTTACTCCATCCACTTCCATGGTATGCGCACCCAATTTATCATAGATTTGATAGTGATTGCCTTGCGCAAACAGATACTTATCCAAATCGGAAATAACCGGTGCAAAGCTGTACGCATCCTCTCTTGTCCAAGTATGGCCGTGCTGGTCGGTATAATTGACTTCATAGTCAAGCTTTCCAGCTACTTCCACAGTGAAAAAACCGTCCTTTACTTTTTCCATTTCCACGGTCTTACCTGTCTTTTTGTCCGTTACGGAGACAGTTTTTGCAAATGGTTGATATACATTAATATAATGTTTCCCTTCCGCTGAATGAAAACCTAAAATATGATGGGGATCCGCATGTCTTGCTCCTGTTATTTCATTCATTTCATTCATATTAATATACTCTTTCATTTTTTGTCCTCCCAATAGCTTTCATTACCTAACTCTCCCTTCGCCTTTCGGCTATTTTTGGCGCAAAGTAAATCCACAGGAAAATTAAGCGAATCACTTCAATTTTTTACCATATTTTTCACATATTTACGAAAATAGTATATCATAGTTTCGGTAAATGTGCTAGTGGGAAATCCTGACAAAAATCCACAACCATATTTCGGATGATTCACTGACTCGCTTGACATTCACAGCCGAATTTAGTATCATTTTATTGATATATTTCTTAATATTCCTTTTTGAAACGGCTTGCAAATTACTTAGATTGCTGCCCTTCCTCATCGAATAAACAAAATACATTTCTCCGTAGGTATTTGCATATTTTTAACATGGGTGCTTTATTATCATTTTCTCTTTCTACTATAATAAAGTGTAATGCTTTCCATGTTTTAGCTTATAAAGATAAGGGTTACAAAATTTGTCCTTTTCCCTTCGCATGGTGACTTAGAATATTTTGTCACAAATACCGGGAAACCAGGACAATTTCACATACTAACATACATTCATTTGATACCATAATGTATCAACGTATAAAGGAGAAAGTATGAAAAAGGTTTTAGTGGTTGGTGCCGGTTTCTATCATTATCTCAGTTCAATTTATGATCGATATCAAATTGCTTTGGAGCATTTTATCACCAAACCGTTCCGACACAAAAGCGATTTCTACAATCCCAAAACCCTTTGGAATGCTTTAAAATTAAAGACTTTCGACAGCGCCGACCACATGATGGCTCAGTTCATTCCTGACAAAGATTTACAGCAAATGCTCAGTTTCCAAACCTTGTATATCGGAGTTTCACCGAAAAAGGGGCCATCCCTTTACAATATAATTCCTATGATTGAATTACTCTACGGAGTATGGTTTCTCAAAGGCGGCATGCACAGCATGGCCAAGCAAATGGCTCGGCTATTTGAGGAACTCGGTGGAAAGATTGAGTATCAAGCAGAGGTCGAGGAAATCCTGACCGAGCACAAAAAAGTCACCGGACTCCGGGTGGCAGGAGAGAAAATCACTGTGGATACAGTTATTTGCAATGCCGATTTTCCTTATGCCATGAAACATCTTCTAAAAAGCCAAGAAGTTCGTGGAAAATACACTCCGGAAAAGATTGACTCTATGGAGTATTCCTGCTCCTGTCTTGTTTTTTACTGGGGAGTGGAAGGCACTTATCCGGAACTGGCAGCACATACCTTTGTCATTGCCGAAGATTTGGAAACCAATCTAAACTCTATTTTTGATGGCCGGCTGATTGAGGAGCCTTCCATTTATTTGCATATTCCTTCCAATGTGGATGCCACAATGGCACCGGAAGGAAAATCCAGTTTTTATGTGTTGATTCCCATTTCCGATGTGGTAACCTCTCAATACGAATGGAAGGAAGAAACCATAAACCATTACCGCAACCATGCCATTGCTACTTTAGAAAAATTGCCCGGTCTGCAAGGATTACGTGACAAAATCACCTGCGAACAATACTTCCAACCGGAAGATTTCATGAATCGTTTTAATGCCTATCGTGGTGCTACTTTCGGTTTGCAACCTACCTTACTGCAAAGCAATCATTTACGCCCACAAGCCAAATGCCTCTCCTGTGAAGGACTTTATTTTGCAGGTAGCAGTACTCACCCCGGCGCCGGTGTACCGATTGTCATGCAAAGCGGCAAGATTTGTGCCGAAGAATTTTTGAAAGACGAAAAAGGGGGAAACCGTTAAATGACCTTGGAATTTTCCTATCAAATCGCTGATTCCATTATGCGTGAACGAGCGACCAGCTTTTATTCCGCCTTTCAGGAAATGCAGCCCGACGATTTTCGGGACATTGCCGCCATCTATGCTTTTTGCCGCTATGCCGATGACCTGTCGGATAATTCCACTCCGGAAAATACTTCACATACTGCCAAAATGCTGGATGAATTGGAGCAAGATGTCCTATCCTTATATCAAGAAAACAGCTCGAGCCGGCTCCATTCCAAATACGACTGGTGGATGGCCTTCGAGCATACTGTAATTTGCCGCCAAATACCGGCGGAGCCTTTTCTCCTGCAAATCGAAGGACAAAGACATGATGTTTTTTTCCGCCCGATAAAAACAGTGGATGACCTGATTGACTATTCCAAAAAAGTCGCCGGCAGTGTAGGGCTTATGCTCGCACCAATGCTCAGGGGCGAGAAAGCAACCGAAGATTTCGAATCCCTTTGCGAATCTTTGGGGATTGCGATGCAAATTACCAATATCTTAAGGGATATCGGCGAAGACATTCGGGAGCGGAACAGAATCTATCTGCCTACAACACTACGCAAGCATTACAAGGTAAGCAAAAACACTTTGCGCCAGCTTTCCTCTGTACCTCCTGCTTGGAAAAGATTCCTGCCTTTTTTCAGGAAAAAGGTCATTCCTTCTCATATTATCCTGTTGTGGGAAGAGCTTGCTACACTTTCTGAAGCATATTATCAGCCTCTTTACCAAAATTTATACATGTTTCGTAAAGAAGCCGTACTGCCTGCTCACTGCTTTGCTTTCTTCTTTTGTAGAAGCGACCGGCACCAAGGGCTGCGATAACTTTAGTCTGCCACTCAGCGCCGGATTATTTGCCTGTTTGTCTTTTTACTATGGCAGTTTTGGATTTTATCTTTATATCCTCTTTACGGTAGGGATTCTGCTCCTTAGCTTAAAGCTCCGTCTGCTGACCGCCGATGGAGTCGTTGCAGCCATAATGACGGCTACCACCCTCTACCTTCTGGGCAGCCCATGGTTAGCGCTCAGTTTGCATGGTTTTTATCTTCTGGGTAGCTCGGTCAGCAAAGTAAAAAACGAAAGAAAACGCAATGCCAATCGCCTGCAGGAATCAACCGGAGCCAGAACTTGGGTGCAAGTTGTTTGTAATTCCTTGCCTGCCTCTATTTTGGTTTGGTTTTCCTATTTCTTCCCGAAATACCCTATTTTTGCCTTATTAGCCTTTGCGGTTTTTTCTGCTGCGGCAGCCGATACCTTTTCTTCCGAGCTTGGTACTCTGAGCAAAGCACAGGTCTTTGATATTATAACCGGCAAAAAAGTCCATCGTGGTCTTTCCGGTGGTGTAAGCTTTCCGGGGCTAATTGCCGGCCTTGTCGGTAGCCTTTTGCTTTCCCTCTTTGCACTTCCGCAATTTGGTCTTACCGGTATGATTTTTGTTGCTGCCATCGGCTTTTTAGGTACGCTAATCGACAGTGTTCTGGGAGCACTTTTTCAAAGAAAATATCTCTCCGCCAGCGGGGAGCTCTCGGATAAAGCGTTCGAAACAGGCCAAAAACCTACTCAAGGTTTTTATTGGATTTCCAACAATACCGTGAACTTTCTTAGTTTGCTGCTTGTCAGTCTAATTGGTCATTTGGCCAATTTGCTCTATCGAGTAGTTTAGCCTATTGATTCCCCCAAAAAAATATTTACAGCCACAACAATTGTGAAGGAAACGAAATAAAAAATAAAAAAATCGAGTAGGAGGGGGATTTGAATAATCCCCCGACCTCTCACACCACCGT
>JAUMXK010000083.1 GCA_030535295.1 Eubacteriales bacterium
TACGAACCCTTATTTAAGTGCGTCTCAAAATCCTCTTTATTTTTCACTCTTTTCTCCTTCCTTTTATACTATGGTATCATTTTATCATTTTTTCTTCTTTCGATAAGGTGGATTTATTTTCCAACTCTCGACATGGAATCGAAAAAGCACACTCTTTGGACAAAGCCCGATAAAGTGTGCTTTCTGCTTAGATGATAATATCCGCCTTGGCTTTTACCTCATACTTTTGAAGATAAGCCTGCTCTTTCGGAATCCATACCCGAAAGAACTTTTCCGCCAGCTCCGGAAAATTCCGCCGGCGAATTCTTTTCTCCTGCTCTTCAGGATGGATATCCATAAATACTTTCAATTCATAGATATCTCCAAAGTAAGGATGTGTACTGTAAATACCCTCTACAATGTTGAGTCTTTTGTATTCCACTATTTCCGGCTCTTGCAGCTCCATCTGAGAGCAATCGAATTTTTGCAAAGAGACCGCTTTCTTCGCCAGGACATTTGCCAGCACTTCCTCCCGAAATCTCTCATAATCGACATTGCCGCCAACTTCTGCCAGTCTTTCTTCGGTTCTTTGCACTGCTCTCAAAAAGAAATCATCCATGTGCCATACATTGCAATCAAATCTTTGTCCGAGCAAATTTGCCAATGTTGTTTTTCCTGCTGCGGCACTTCCTTCAACGGCAACCAAAATCGGTTCTTTCTCCTGTAATAAACATTTTTCGATTTCCACTGCAATCTGCAACAGTTTTTCTTTAATTTCTTTTTCTACCATATCTCATTATTCTCCACGCCGGATGACACCGTTTTTCTCCAATAGAAGAATCAAAGCGGGCACCAATACCAGTTGTAAGATAATGCCCGGAATCGCACTAAAGAGTGCTCCGCCAAGGAACGCTTGAAAACCAAACGGATTGCCTTGCACGCCCATCAAAATCATTTGTGCAATGCCCCAAACAATACGTCCCAGAATCATAGCCGAAACCAATGCTGTGTAAACCGCAGCCAGAGGGTTTGATTTTTTCATTTTGAAGTAAATATATCCTGCCACAAGGCCATAGGTAGCCATTTCAAAGGTCATAGCAATTGCTACCTGAAACGGCGGCATGGTAAACAACAAATGCCGAAGTAGCGGCATGACCGCTCCCACCAGCAAACCGTACTTCCAGCCACAAATCAAAGCACAGAGAAAAACCGGCAAATGCATCGGCAACAAAGCCCTGCCGATTTGCGGAATTTGGCCGGTCAAAAACGGCAGCACCAGACCCAATGCCAGCATAAAGCCTGAAATTGTCAAATTTCTGATATTCTTATTCATGTTTCCATCCTTTTCTATGTGTCTAATCGCTTCCTTTTACTTTCGTTACTATACTAAAGGAAATCCCCATTTTCGGGGATTTCACTCATTTTACTC
Source organism: Eubacteriales bacterium (assembly GCA_030535295.1). Lineage (GTDB taxonomy): Bacteria > Bacillota > Clostridia > Lachnospirales > Vallitaleaceae > W11650. Next base: position 1,409 of record JAUMXK010000083.1, read on the forward strand.
CTATCCAAATTATTGGCAGCAGCCTCCGGTAAAATTACCATAGGCATCCATTCCGTCTTCTGCAGGATTTTCCATGCAAAGATGAACTGCAGAACGTTTAAAGGTAAGCGGTAATGCCAAAATATTCGGATTTTCTCCTACAAATTTCTTCTTGGCATCTTCCAAAGCCTCTTCAAAGGTAGCCCTGGTTTTCAGCCCCATTCCTCTGGCATAGCCGGGCTCGGAAGCACCGACAATGTAGATGGCACTGGTATTCATCTCCGCAATATGACCACAAGACATCATAGAAAAACCGTGGAACGGATGGAACGCATTGGTAAATCGATATTTGCGAATATACTCTTCATTCGTCGCAAAATATTGCCCCAAGCGATTCATATCCGGCAAGGTATTCATATAGTCTTTTTGGAAATATCCGTACAGCTCCCTCATGTAAGGCCAAAGTTCATCATGAAAATAGCCGTTGCATATGGAAGAACAAATAATGACCACTCTATCACTCAATACTCGCTTAAAGCGAAGAATTTGTGCACTGAGTGCCTGCATCATCATAATCGGATTGGTCCCCATGCCATCCCCATAGTGAAATTTTTGCGGCATACCGAAAACCAAAACATCATATTTTTTCTTTGCCCAGTGAACATAGGTTCTCTTATCGGCTACTTTCCAGCTAAGCGGTTGCATTTCTTTGGCATAGCCTGAGAAAATGGCGATTTGTCTGGAGAAAGTATCCAGTACGGCATCGCAGCAGAAAAATGGTTTTCCCATTTTTTCTTCAATATGCATACTGATATCGTCAAATTTTCTTCTCATCAAACTACCGCCGTTTGCCGGTGTAAAATCTTTGCGGTGCATGACTTTCGGTACATGATGGCTGGCAATACATTCCCAATTGGTAATACCGGTTGCACTATGCTTATAACCGCCGGAGTAGCCGCCATAAGGATTTCCTTGCACATGACCGATGAGAATGGCAATGTCGGAATCAAAAACATATTTATTGACCGATACCGGATCGCCCATTGCAGTATGTCCCAGATAAACCATATTTTCCTTATCTTCGCTGTCATGGCTGATAATTTGTTCCGCAAATTCGTAGAAGAGTTCATCCCCCAAAATCGCTCGGTTTTCATCATCTTTACTTCTTGGATGCAAACCGTTGGAAATGATAAAAAGAATGTCCTTTTTCTCCACTCCGACACTGTAAAGCTCTTCCAGCATATACTTAATACTTAACTTTCTATGGCTAGTCGGTTGCTCTCCGCCCTTTACTCTATCCGGAATAATCATGGTTACTTTTGCTCCCTTAAAGCCCAAATCTCTCAAAGCCGGCATGCCAATCGGATTTCTAAGACTTTTCAGATATTCTTCCCGTAAATTCTCTTCCGGTATATGGTTCGGATCTTTGACCGTTTCCCCCGGAATAAACACATCCGTATTATCCGGCAATTCCGCAGCCATCAGACCATGTCCGTATTCAAACTCTAATCTCATACTTAATTCCTTTCTATTAAATCTTATTACTCAAATCTTATGATTCAAACCTTATTCTTTCCCTTTATGCTTCCAAATAAATCTTAATAATTTCCAGATATTCCTCCGGATAAAATCCGATATCACCGGTAAATCGAGTCAATGCAATCAATCCTCCGTCGATTTCTTCAATGGAAGCCAGCATCGCTGCATTCTCATGCTTCAGACCGCCTCCGTATACGACATCCAATCCCTCTGTCTTTTCTTTAATCAGTCTTGCCACTTTGGTGATATATGGTTTATCTGCCGGTACCTTTCCCGGCCCGATAGACCAAATCGGTTCATAAGCAATGGTCACCTGCGATTTATCTACTCCCTCCAGGCCGACCGCCAACTGACTACTCAGCACTTCTTCCCATTTTTCCTGCTCTTCACTTTTTTCACCAATACAATAAAGCACTTTCATTCCTCTTTGTATTGCATTTTGGATTTCCTTATTTAGAATACGGTTGACGGCATTCATATCGGTTCCGCCCGCCTCTCGAATCACAGTTTCCAAAAATCTTCTTTCTTCGCAATGCCCGATAATCGTGTAATTACACCCTACTTCCTGCATGGCTGCTGCCGGTTTATGCGTGGTAAACGCACCAAAATTGCCACCAATCGCTACGTCCTCGTGAAATACCCCCTGCGAACCGATATTGATATGTTTTTTTCCTTCCAGCAATCTTGCCACTTCCAGTAAATGAAGTTCCGGCCAGAAAATCGTGAAATCTACGTTTGAAGAGTCATATTTTGCCAGTTCCTCATCAATTCCCTTGATAATGTAACTTGCCCAGTCCCGAATCGGAGCGACACGGTTGACTCCACCTAATTCTTTTGGAACATCAAAACGTTTGAGATTTAAAAATATATGCTTCACGTTCTGCTCCTTCCTAAATACCTTGTTTTTTGTATCTTTCCGCCATTTCATCCAAAGTACAGATATTGACTTTCGGTGCTTTCCCGTAACTGCCGAATTGAACAATCAAAGTACCCAAGATTTCTTTTACACCCAGCTCCATCGCATCACAAACCAGACGAACATCTTCATCTTTCACTTCCCCATACATTACGGTACTCATAATCGGTGTGATATAGGCTCTCGGATCAAAAACAGCCGGTTGACTTTGCATCAATTCATAAATTGCCCCAACAGACGGACTGTTTTGGAGTCTCGGATTGCGTTTAAATAATTCTCTTAAATTTCTGGTCACAGCCAGACGAATATCTGTGTCAACATTAATCTTATTGATACCGTTTTTGGCAACATCCACCAATTGAAGCACATCGATTCCTTTGGCATTGGCAATTTGTGCACCGATGGCATTGAGCTCATCTACAATGTAGGTAGGAACAATGGAAGAGCCATGGCTGACTAAGTAACCTTCAATCTTTTCATATCGCATGCATTCTTTGATGGCAATGGCAATTTGTTTGCGAATGGCCGGATTGGTTCCTTTGTTTGCTCCATGCATAGTGCCATAGCTGATAGCCAGAGCATCTACTCCTGTTTTTTTGAAAAAGTCAATCGCATCCAGCGGATTGGTGTAGGTGCTTTCCGCAAAGCTGACATGATCTTCCGTGCCGGCCAGCACTCCAAGCTCGCCTTCCACGGTAACACCTCTTTCATGTGCATATTTTACCACTTCACGGGTTAATTCCACATTTTCATCATAAGGTAAGGCACTGCCGTCAATCATAACACTGGTATAGCCTCCATCAATTACCGCCTTGCAGGATTCCAAATCCCGGCCGTGGTCCAAATGCAAGGCAATCGGAATGGCAAGGTCTTGTCCGTATTTTTTTACAGCATCGGCAATATTTTTAGCTCCGGCTCTTTTGTCATGGATATCGGATTTTAGAAAATCGGTTCTCCCTCCCATAAAGCCGTTGGCCAATTCCGCTCCTTGCAAAATCGCCGGACTTCTCAAAATATTGTGAATATCAATCGCTGCCTTAATCTGGCAAACCGCATTGACATTAAACGCTCCCTGAGCATATCCATATTTATCCGCTGCCTCTAATATTGCTCTCATTGGTACTAACATTCTGTAACCTCCTTTGGTTTTACACTGTATCCATTTTCGTTCCGATTTTTCTTTTTCCCTGGAGCGAAACAGGATTTCACATTTTGAACATTGATTTAGTTGAAATGTATCATCTTATCCAACGCTTCCCCTAAAAGCGGCAGACACCACTCTTTAAACGCTTCCGTCACTCCATTTCGGGTTTCGTTGATATACTCGGCAGGCAAGATTCTTTCATGCAACATAACTTCATCAATGTCCACCAAGAAAGTTTCAATGCCATATTCCCCTTCTTTTCTGCGAAAAGCCACCATTTTTCCGCTTTCACCGTTTAAAACTGCCCGACAAGCTTCCCGCCCTGCCAGCACGGCTTCCTCTCTATCGACTTTACTCTGCATAGCAATCGAAGCTCTGCCCAAAAGTCCCGGTTTTTCGCTTCTTGCTTTGTAGCCCAAGTTTTTAATAATCAAATTGGCCAAATGTGCACTGACATCTCCGAAATAAGTGGCTCTGCCCGTTTGGAAAACCGGTGGAACAATCGGTTTTCCTTCTGCATTTTTCAGGCCTTCGCTGACCACGATAACAATTCCGGTCTTTTCACGCAGCTTTGCTTTGACATCTTCCAAAAACTTCTCTTCTTCAAACGGAATCTCCGGCAAGTAAATCAAATCCGGCCCTAATCCATCCCCGTCATCTGCCAAAGCGGAGGCCGCCGTAATCCATCCTGCATTGCGGCCGCTTGCCTCTATGACCACTGCATGAATGGCAAGCCCTCGCACATCCGCACAGACTTCCTTGACACTTCTGGCAATATATAAAGCGGCACTGCCAAAGCCCGGACTATGATCGGTTACGGCAATGTCATTATCCATTGTCTTAGGTATCCCCATCAAAAAAATATTGGCATTTTTCTTACGGCAAGCTTTATAAAGTTTTCCGCAAGTGTCCATGGTCCCATTTCCGCCATTAAAGAGCACATATTGGATGTTTTCTTCTACTAAAATATCAACCATCTCTTCATAATCTCTTCCCTCGATTTCATCTCGGGATGTCCCGATGGCACTGCCCGGAGTTTGTAAAAGCAACTCCAACTCTTTGTCCGAAACGTCGGTCAAGTCGATAAACTCTCTTTTCATCAGTCCACCGGAGCCATTTCTTGCCGCATAAATACGCCTGACTTCCGAATGGTTTCTCGCTTCTTTCAAGACACCATACAAAGAGGAATTAATTACTGCGGTCGGTCCACCGCCATGAACAATTAAAATATTTTTTTCCATGTGATACCTCCATTTATAGGATTTTACTTCTACTTACTTTTCTCATAAAAAAATATATCTCAAATAAGCCGTTTGTATCTCGGTCATCTTTCTTTTCGGGTACTTATTTCTGACACTGTCTGCAAAAATGAGTTCCCCTGCCTGCTAATTTGATTTTTTCTATCGGACTGTCACATTTCCGGCAAGGCTCTCCGGCTCTGCCGTATACATAAGCCTCATCCAGATAGTCGCCCTTTTGTCCGATGGCATTGACATAGTCTTTTCTGGTCGAGCCGCCCAAATCAATGGAATGTTTCAGAACCTTTTTTATATTGGAGCAAAGTTTCTTTACTTCCGCCGTACTTAGACTATCCACAGGTCTTGACGGCATAATCCCGGATAAAAACAAACTTTCGTCCGCATAAATATTTCCTACTCCGGCCACCACTTTTTGGTCCAAGATGGCCGCCTTGACGGCAACGCTCTTTTTCTGTAATTTCTTTGCCAAATATTCTGTCGTAAATTTTGTGCTGAGCGGTTCGGCTCCCATTTCTTTCAAAAACGGAAGCTCCTCCACCTCCTCCAAGGGCATCAGCTTTATCCAGCCGAATTTACGCATATCATTGTAATAAAGCTTCGCTTCATCACTGAGAGAAAAAATAATATGAGTAAAACGACCGGGCATAGACTCTTCTATCCTGTCTTTGGTTTCCTTTCCGACATATATCATCTGACCGGTCATTTTCAAGTGAATGACCAATGCGTATCCAGTGCTCAAATGAACAATCATGGCTTTTCCACGCCGTCTGACCGCCTCCACTTTGCTACCCAGTAAGTGCATATTTACCAAATGCAAATCATTGGGGAACAGTTTCGGGGTATCACTGGACACTGCCAAAATGGTCTTTCCTTTCAAATAATGATTCAAACCGGCTCGAATTGTTTCTACTTCAGGTAATTCCGGCATAGCTACCAACCTTTCTGATGTTTTTTAGAAATTTTGCTGCGGATACATTTTTCTATAATATTCCTGATATTCTCCACTAACTACCTTTTCCAGCCATGAAGAATGTTGCAAATACCAATTTATTGTTTCTTCCATTCCCTCTTCAAAATTATATTGCGGCTGCCAGCCCAGCCCCATGGTAATTTTTCGGTTATCAATGGCATAGCGGAAATCACCACCCGGCCTATTCGGCAAGTGCTCTATCAAGTCCTTGCTCTTTCCCAGTTTATCCAAAATGTAATGCACAATTTGCAAATTTGTTTTTTCGTTGTTTCCTCCGATATTATAGGTTTCACCGTTTTCTCCCTTTTCCAGCACCAAAAGAATGGCTCTGCAGTGGTCACTGACATGCAGCCAATCCCGGATTTGCAATCCATCTCCGTAGACCGGCAGTTTCTTTTCTTGCCGGCAGTTGTTTATCATCAGCGGAATCAATTTTTCCGGAAATTGGTAAGGGCCGTAATTATTGGTACAACGTGTAATATTAACCGGCAAGCCGAAGGTTTCATAATAGGCTTTTACCATCAGGTCGGCTGCCGCTTTGGATGCTGAATATGGACTGCTTGGGCAAAGCGGTGACTCCTCCGTAAAATAGCCGGTCTGCCCTAAACTACCATAAACCTCATCTGTAGAGATTTGCAAAAACTTCACTCCGCTTTTATACTCTCTGCTGTACTTATCTTCCGGCACTATCTTCCAATATCGCTTTGCCGCTTCCAGCAGGACTTGCGTTCCCATGATGTTGGTCTGCAAAAAAATCTCCGGCTCCTGAATACTTCTGTCCACATGAGATTCCGCCGCCAAATTGACCACACAGTCAAAATCGTAATCCCGAAACAGATTTTCTACCAATTCTTTATCACAAATATTTCCTTTGATAAAGGTATAATGCGGATGCTCCTTTAGCTCGGCGAGATTTTCCAAATTACCGGCATAAGTCAAGGCATCCAAATTATAGACTTTGCCCCACTCCTTTTCCAACAAGGCTTTCACAAAGTTCGAGCCAATAAAGCCTGCTCCTCCGGTTACCAAAATCTTTCTCATAAATCCACCGCTTCTGCCAATACCTTTCCTATTTTTTCCCGAATCACCAGAGTCGCTCTGCCATCTTGTGAGGTTTTATCTTGATTGATTAACACCAAATGCTTTCCTCTAAAATACTCTACAAAGCCGGCCGCCGGATACACCACCAATGAAGTGCCGCCAATTATCAAAGTCTCCGCCCGGCTAATCGCCTGCAATGCCCTTTGAACCACGGAAGTTTCTAAATTTTCACCATACAGCACTACATCCGGGCGAATGATTCCTCCGCATTTCTCACAATGCGGCACACCGGTCTTTTTCAAAATTTCTTCCAAACCATAGTGCTCGCCGCAGTCCATACAATAATTACGATATGCCGAGCCGTGAAGCTCCAGTACAGTCTTTGAGCCGGCTGCCTGATGAAGATTATCCACATTTTGAGTAATGACCGCTTTCAGCTTGCCCATTCTCTCCAGTTTTGCCAAGGCATGATGGGCCGCATTGGGCCCGGCTTCCGGAAACAGCAAATGATTTTTATAATACTCGTAAAACTCCTCCGTATGCCTTATAAAATAGCCGTGACTTAGCATCTCTTCTACCGAAAAATCGGTTTGATGCTTTTGATTGTATAAGCCGGTCGCTGAACGAAAGTCAGGAATCCCACTTTCGGTAGATACACCGGCACCACCAAAAAACACAATATTATCGCTACCTTGAATGATATCTTTTAAACTTAATTCCATAGGCACCCCCTATTGGCTTTCAAAGTAAATATCTATCTTTTTATTTTATAGTATCTCCATAGAAAAGTCAATTTCGACTTCTTTCATAGAGCAATATTTATAAAATGAGTTAATTCCCAAAGTAAGTTCTAGGTTTAAGGTCTGACTGG
>JAUMXK010000084.1:0-7811 GCA_030535295.1 Eubacteriales bacterium
GTAAATTGGAGGGCGAGAAACTTGAAAAGCTTGCAATTGCCCTTAAGATGAAACAAGATGGATTTTCGGTTGAGAAGATTATGCTATATACGGAGTTATCCGAAGAGGAGATTTTGGCTTTGTAGATTTCTTGATAAAAAGCAAGTTTTTGGCTTGCTTTTTTGGAAAGTCAGTCTTATCGTGAGCTACAGCCTTGCATCAATATCAGTCTTTTAAACAGCCCCTTTCCCTATACCGATAAGATTCATTCGATTTATCACTTACTGGAAACTCAGTACTATTCTCCTCTCACCGATGCCATTGCGTTGCATTTTTTGGACTTAACCAAATTAAGGAGGGATAATCTAACTCCACTTGAGAAATGGCTTTTATTTATTAAAACATCCGATAAGGAGGTGCGCAATATGTTAGCTAACGAAAATCCTGCCATGAAGCATGCCAATCAAACCGCAACAAAATTCTATACAAACAAAGAAGAACGGCGCTTCTACGAAGCTGCCGAACGCTATCGCCATGACCGTGCGACTCTTTTGGATGAAGGCTTTCAGGAAGGGAAGGCGGAAGGCATTGCGGAAGGCTTGGCGACCGGCAAAGCCGAAGGCCTTTCAGAGGGTAAGAAACTTCAATCATTAGATATTGCTAGAAAATTAAAAGAAGATGGTTTTTCTATTGATAAGGTGATTGACTACACCGGCTTAACCCTTGATGATATTCGTAACCTCTAGACCTTTAAACAGCCACTTTGACCCCTTTCCCTATACCGATAAGATTCATTCGATTTATCACTTACTGGAAACTCAGTACTATTCTCCTCTCACCGATGCCATTGAACTATAATGAGAAAACGTCTGTAATAGAATTCTCCTATTTCAGGCGTTTTTTTACGTGAAAAAACACAAAAACCAAATAATACAAATAAATAGTATTTCTTCCTTTTTATCAAAATCCTCCGAAACATAAAAATGGAGCAGGTTCCAGAGAAACCCACCCCAAGTATTGGCAAAGAGCCTAAACAAAGGCACACTATTTATAGTGTGCCTTTGAATTCTTCAATTTTTCATTGAGCAATCTAAAATCAAACCAAATAATTAGTTTAAGTTGTTGATTGTAGGCATAACATCATCGTTACCCTTCAATTGATTGCCGTTTGCATCTACAACAGTACCCTTATGAACCACTGTCAATTCTTTTAATTCGTCTTTCTTACCTTCAGATTTCTTAATAGTAAGAGTAACAACCTTATCAGAAGAAGAATCAACCGCTGTTACTTTCCAACCATTGTTCAATACATAAGTTGTAATAGCTACAGAATTTAATGCAATATTTTCAGTATATTTTACTTTCAATTTAGCTTGTGCACTTGCTTGACCCTCATTTTGAAGATCGGATACTAAAATAACCGGTTTACCCTTTTTATCGGATTCATTGGTGGTTGCTGTAGTAAACATTTCATCTTCTGTATCGTAGTTTCCATTATCACCGGCAACTTCATTTAATTTGAATGCTGCTACCGCCGGATTAATCTTATCGGTGATTTGAGTAGCTGCATATGTACTTAAAGTATTTCCGAAGATATCCTTGATTTCGCTACCTGCATTATTAAATGCTAATGTAACACCATCTGCATCGGATGGAAGCAATGGAGTTGTAGCACTATCCTTTAATTTAAGGGTAAGTACTTTTTCGGACTTCATATTAACTTCTAATACTTCACGGTTACCAGATACCGTCCATGTTGTTGTGCTGTGATCCATTTGCATTGCTTCACGGCTTAATTCTACTTCAATCATGTCGTTGGCAACTGCCTTTGCAGCAGTAATCTTGAATTCGGATGCTTGCAATGTACCCAAAGTAACCGCTTTTTCAAATTGACCTTTGCTGTCTTTATTGCCGGCTAAGTCTTTTACTTCACCTTTAATAACAAGTGCACGGCTGGCTACTGCATCACTAGCAGAACCATTTGCTTGACCGGTGATTATGTCAACGTTAGAATTTGCTTCGCCTGCTTTGAAATCTAATTCAATGGCAACGATTTTACGATTTCCTTCTAAGAAATCAGCAGTACCTTTTACATCATAATCTGTATTTGTATCGGTTTTTCTTAACTTATAGTTTGCAACCTCTAATACACTATCATCCATTTCTTCATCGTATGTTACATACAAGAAGAAACGTGCTGTATTTCCATCCATTACTTTCTTGAATTCTGCCTTAGTTTTATCCAAGTTGAATTCTTTATCTGTGAACTCAAGAGTAGTGGAGTAATCAGCCATTACATTCGCATATAAAGACTTATCTTTTACGCCCTTAAGTACAAGAGTCATAGTCTTACCAACATAGCTTTCTTTGAACTTAATGGTGTATACTTTATCATTATCAGATTTTTCAGTAAGGGTTGCAGTTTCATTCTTTTCAACTACTTTACCATCTTTGTCCAACAATTGAACGGTAAGTTCTTTCTTCCAGTTCGCACCTGCTACGATTGCTTCGGAGAAAGTTACTTCTACTTCTTGTTTGTTCTTTACTTCTACAGATACCACTTCAGGAGCTTCTCTATCAGCAGTAATGGTCATTGGTAATTCTACATCTGCCAATTGGTTTTTCCAATTGTCTTCGATTTTGTCGTTTCCGATTTTTCCTCTAACCATTAATTTCACTTCACCAGCCGGAATTGCATGGCTAGCTTTCTTATCTGCTTCGCTTTCATCAGAGTAAAACACAAGTACAACTTTAGAGTAAGCTTTTCCGCTTTCCAAAGCGGTCTTTCCATCTTCTTGAACAAGCTTTACAGGATGATAAGAAGAGAAAGTATGAGCAAAGAATTTCTTATCCAAACCTTTTACAGGTTTTGTAAATTCTAAGGTAACTCTTGTTTGATCTGCTTTTACAACTTTTACTTCAGGAGCAGTGGTATCCTTAGCATAAGTTAATGTTTCTTCATGATAAGTAGTGGTGTATCCGGCAAAGTCTGTTGGATAATCGCTGTTTTTCTTACCATCACCGATTACTACTACATATTCGGTTCCTTCTTTGAAATCATTGTAAAGAGTAACTTCCAATGCTCTCTTAGAATCACTGTATTTCGCTTCTTTTACAGATAATTTACCGTTCTTGCCATATTTCACAGCAATTGTTCCCACTGCGTTCATTGGCTCGGAGTAATTGATTTCAAAGTTTCTAGGACCGGTTACGGTGATACCGTTTACGCTAGGAGGAGTTACGTCGTTGGTAGAAAACTTAACAGTTTGCTTGTCCATAACAACGCCAGCTACATTCTTAACACCGGTAACGGTCAAATCAAATTCTTTTTTGTTTGCCAAAGAATTCTTCACTGTCAATACAACAGTTCTGCCATCTTCTTGAACCATAGCTTTTTCTACTGTATAGCCTTTTACTTTGTAGTTGCCGGCTTTTTCAGCAGTTACTTTGTCTACAGTACCATCGAAAGATACAGTAATTTCTTTTAAGTTATCAGCCATTGCAGTTACGGTTAATTTTTCTGGTTCGCCAGAGATTAAGCCGTTAGCTACTGCTAAGTCTTTGTCTAATTTCTTTTCATCAACTAATTTTTGAGCTAATGTTCTGCCTTTTTCGTCGCCTTGTACTTTAGCCATTAAAGCTTTGTACATGATAACAGCAGCATCGCCTTTAGTTAATTTGTTTTCGGTTACGGTTTCAGCTACGCCAGCTTCTTTTGCTATTTCGCCAGCTTTTGCCCAAGCTGCGTCAACATCATAGCCTAATGCACGAAGCATGAAAGCTACGAATGCTCTTTCGTTCAAGTTAGCGTTAGGGCTGAACATTTTAGGTTCTACGCTGGTTCCGTTGGTGATTTTCAATTCTTCACCAAGAACAGTAAAGCCTTTTGCCCAACCAAATTTTTCCATGTCAACAAATGTGTTTGCTTCTGCTTTGGCATTCGCGTCTTCTTGGGTATAACCCAAAGCCTTTAATACCATTGCAAGTCCGACAGCTCTGTTTAAATCTGCGTTTACTTCTGCATCGGTTGTGTTCAGAAGTAATTTCAAATTAGCAAGAGCTTCAACTTCTTTGCTTGCAGCGAAGGTCATTGTCGTAGAAGACAATACCATTGCAAGCGCAAGTGTAAATGCTAAAATCTTTTTCATTTACTCTTTCCTCCTTTGTAATAATTAGTTATTAGTTTTTTTCAGGGATTTCCCCCCAATAATTTACACACTGAATTATATCATTCCCAAAATACTCCGTCAATACCTTAAAATAATATGTAACCGTTTTGTAATTTATTGTAAAATAAGTTTTTACTGTTTTTTAAAAACCTCTATTTTAAAGGGATTCCCTTTGTTGCCATTTTGTCATATTCTGTAATTATTCAACCAGCGGATAGACATTTTCAATATCATAATACAATTTTTTGTCCTGCAGATAGAAATTCACCCGGTAAAATTTTTGATTTAAGTTGATTTCTCTTTTACCATTTACCTTATACCAAAGACCATTGGTTTTGATATAGCGAATGCCGTCTTTGATGGCCACATCTGTTTGATATCCATTTGCCGCTATATAATAGATGTTTTTTCCGGAGCTCAGAGCATAGCGCGAAATAATCTCATGCATGGCCTGCGCTTCTCGGCGATTTTTCTTTTCTTCCAATAAATGGACATCCGACACAATGATGATATTATCTACCAGAGTATTGGACAAATCTTTTGCCAGTTTTTCATATTGGGAAGCATCCGCATTTTTGAAACTTCCGTTTAAGGCTGCCAAATGAAATACTCTGGTTTCTTTTAGGTCATATACCTCATAACTGTTCGTCCACTTCCTATCTCCCGCTCGAAGTGTGCCTGCTTTTAGGTCGCTTGCTCCGGCATAGAGTGCAATGCTGCTTTGCTTTTGTTTCTCCACAACTTTTCGCAAAACTACATCATCCAGCAGACGATTTCTGCCGGCGGTGGCTCCGAATACGGAAATATCCGCTGCCCTCGGGAAGCCTTTTCGCAAATCATCATTCGGCAAATCGTGATATACTTCGGCTTTTAGTTTCATTTTGCCAAGTACCTGGAAATCATCCAAATAGATTTGTCCGGACTGAGCAATAATAGACATATTCTCAAGGCCGAAACCAAGCACTTGCACCGGATAGACAATGTTTTCCGGCAAGACGACTTCCAGCTTTTTCCAGTCCTGCCAAAGCTCTCCTTCCACCAGAGGTACTTCCGTTTCCTGTCCTTGGCTGTCTTTGATGTCCACCGTCATTCTGACCGCCGATTTATCACCATAAAGCTGCAAGGACAGCTTTTGCGGATTGTTTTCCAGCACTACCGGCTCATGATAACGCATTTTGATTTTTTCATAGAGCATGGCTTCCGGAAATTCTTTGGTTTTAAAATTGTAGGAAAATACCAGGGATTTCAGGTCATCATAGCCGAAATTGTTTTCCGTACGAACCGCCCCTTCGGCATCGGAAAAGGTTTCATAGCTGTAGCTTTGCTCCAAAAACTGCGGCATTTGCTGTACGGCTTTGCCTGCCGCAATATAGGCAGTGGCACTGCGATTGCCTACGGTGATGGTCACTCGGCTGTTGCCCCCTTTTTTGGAAGGAACAAAGACTCCTTCATTAAAATAGCCGACCGTTTCATCTTCCAATTGATATTTGGCATTTTGGTAGGCAATTTCTCCGACAAAGCCTTTTTCATCCGTTCCCCACAGGCGGAAGTTGCTGTATGCACCGGGCTCCGCTTCCAAAATCTGCGGTTCCGCCTTCAAATCAATGGGTGCTCCTGCCACTTCCAATTTGATTTTTCCGCTGACATTGCCATCCAAATATGCCGTGACTTCGGCAATTCCTTGCTTGGTACCGATAAATTGGTTGCCTGTGACGGTGCCGTCGGTGCCAACCACACGCCAATAGACTTGGCTTGGATTTACCGCCACCGGCAAATCATTTTTATCGACCGCCCGCACTTCCAATGCAATCGGCATAAACGGAAAGGCTTTGTTTTGCTTGGCGCTGACAATCAGGCGCTCGGCTTGTCCCGGTGTTTGCGTGGACACCACCGCCAGTCCGTTAATCAGATTTCTTTGGTGATTGCTCGGCAATGCATTTTCAATATTGACATAGGCGTCTCCGAGATTTCTGGCCAGCATGACCGAAGAGCCGCCACCATCCATGGCAATGGCATCACTGACTCCAAATTCCTTCAAGTATTGTGCCAGCTCTGCATGGGTAGCACCGATGCTTTCCCCTCTACCATCCACCACCATCATAATCAAAGTGTTCTCACTGCGATTGACACCGATAGCAGTTCTCGGATGACGTTGATTCGGCTGGACGACTTCTCCTTCGGTGGAGTATTCGCCGTTTCTCAGGACATAGCCGCCTCCCGGAATGGCCAGTTTCAAATGATCAATATCAATTTGGGTATCACTCTTTAGCTGAATGCGTTTGCCGGTAGTAAGGCTTTGCAAATAGGAGGACATAGCGCTTGCAAATACAATGCTGTAATCGCTGTCTGCCAGGCTTGTTTTGCTGCCCGGAGGTACGATTTCGGTGATTCTGCCATCACGTACTTTTACCTTATAATAAGAACCGTTTTTGTCTATCTCCGTACTGTCTGCATGAATCAGGCTATTGTAAAGGGATGCCCCTTCATTGCCGGGGAAATTATTGATGGATTTTATGGGAATCGCCAGTTCCGTATTGCTGTCGGCATCGATAAGCATCAGTTTTTGCACATGTCCGAAAAAGACATTGCCGTTTTTATCTTCAAACATTCCTGCCCGTAGCAGCGTGTCTACGTGAACCAATTGATTGTCATATTCAAAGCCTTGGCTTTCCGAAAAAGTTCCGGCTGTAGCAAAATACGAAGCGTTTACCGCTGCAAAAACAGGCTGAAGGCTCTTGTCAGCCATTTCTTTCAGTTTTTCTTTCTTTTTCCATGTGTCCGAGCGCAGGGTCTTTAGCATGATGCCCTCCGAGCCAAGTTTGACCTTGGTCACATGAATATCCACCCAACCGCTCTTTGTCAATTTGCTCAACTTGATATGTTCCACCGCTTTGGCAATTTTTTCTTTTTGTTCCTTTTGGTAAAAGGCTCCATTTTGCCCATATTTAATATTTTCTTCGGTAATCACGCCCTGATAAGCCGAAACTCCTGTCGGCAACAACATGGCAAAGCAAAGGCCGCTTACCGCCAACATTCTTTTTAATGGAAATTTTTTCATTCGTTTCCCCTTCCTACATTTTGCTGTCTTTTCTAAAAAGCGCGAGAACTTCAACTTTTTGCTAAAATCTTCTGCTTCTCTTTTTGACTTTTTCTAATCATAGCCTAATCATTTGAAAAAATCAATTATATTCCGATTAATATTACTTTACAATCTATTTACATTTTTTTGCTCTTTGACTTTATCCTGCTTTTTTTCTGCTTCTGAAAATATGCACAAGGGCTTTCCTTTTGGGAATCCACTGGTGTTTTCCGTATTTTTATGCTATACTGTAGCTAACTATTTTAAATGCCGGAAAGGAGTTTCTATGATTGCTTCTTTATATGAAGATATGTTATCCAAAAAATCTGTGATTCGTAATTTATCCGAATTTTCCACCGAGCGCGGCAAAGAAATCGGTTATGAAAATGTCTTTGATTTCTCTTTGGGAAATCCTTCGGTACCTGCCCCACAAGCCTTTACCGATATCATGATTCGTCTGCTGCAAAAGGAAAGTCCAGCCAAGCTCCACGGGTATAGCCCTACTCTGGGGATTCCTTCGGTCAAAGAAGCCATTGCCGCTTCTCTGTCAAAGCGTTTCGGGATTCCTTATCAGGCCGGTGATA